>JAJRXL010000038.1 GCA_024276335.1 Bacteroidota bacterium | reverse complement strand
CCTTGCGTCGCGATGCTCGCATCGATCTTGAAATTGGCCTCGGCACCATGAAGGTGTACCTGCCGGAAGGTTATGCAGCCAAAGTCTTCCGTTCAGATAACTGGCTCTCATCCATCACTCTCCCGGGATTTATCAATCGCGGAAACGATTACTTCGAAACGCAAAACCTGGCATCCTCAGAGCAAAGCCTTAACATACACCTGGAGTGTGGGTTGGGGGCCGTGAAATTTAAATGGCGTGATAACCCGTAATCTTTCTCTGAAGACTTTTCCTAAAAATAAACACGGCAAAGCGGCATGTAGCTTTTTGTTCGTCTCTTGAAAAAGAAAAGACCGGTCTGTCCGAGACCGATCTTGTTGTACTCTTCCACGTGTTCGTGTGCTCGAGGTGGGAGTCGAACCCACACTAGGTGTTAGCCTAACTGGATTTTGAGTCCAGCGCGTCTGCCAATTCCGCCACTCGAGCGGTTCTTCCAAATTGTCAAACTTCAAGATCAAAAGCAACCACGGCTACTGCAGCGAGAGTATCGCCAGCGCTTCATTGAGGGTCTGAACCGCTTTCACGTCGATGCTTTTCGGCAACCGTTCTCCCTCGTTGCGCCCCGGGATGAGCGCGCGCACAAAACCCAGCTTCGCCGCTTCGTTGAGACGTTTTTCCACCTGGGAAACATGTCGCACTTCTCCCGCCAATCCCAGCTCCCCAATGACAAGCGTATCAGCTCCGACCGGCTTGTCTTTCAAGCTTGAAACAACGGACAATGCCACCGCGAGATCGACAGCAGGCTCATCC
Organism: Bacteroidota bacterium; assembly: GCA_024276335.1. GTDB lineage: Bacteria > Bacteroidota > Ignavibacteria > SZUA-365 > JAADGX01 > JAADGX01. The sequence goes on along the minus strand of JAJRXL010000038.1, from coordinate 11,040 downwards.
ACCCGGACGCCGCCTACGACGTTGACAAAGACGTCGCTCTGCCCGAACCGCAACCGACTCTGACGCTCGAGGACCGCAAGAATAAGTTGAAGACGCCGGGGATCGATCCCGTTCACCGTGCGCTGTGGAATGCCGAAATTGCTCGGTGTCACAAGTGCCTGTATTTCGATTATCAACGAGCGCGACCCCCCGATGGTTGCCGTTACGCAGGATCCGGAAATATCCGCGCTCCTCTGAGACAGGAAGAAGCGACTCGGGTTCGAGACTTCACGCAATCCCTCGGAATACATCTCGAAAATCCCTATCTCGTTCGTGGATCCAAACCGGTTCTTTAACGCACGGACAATACGAAACGCATGATTGTTATCTCCTTCAAACTGCAAGACGACGTCCACCATGTGTTCCAAGACCCTGGGGCCCGCGATCGAACCCTCTTTCGTCACGTGACCGACAACAATAACCGGTGTGTTCGACGACTTGGCAAAGCGTATTACCTGAGCGGTTGATTCCCTGACCTGGGATATGCTTCCCGGCGTGCTGGGGAGTTCCGGCTGATAAACGGTCTGGATTGAGTCGATGACGACGATTACCGGTTGAAGCCGCTCGAGTTGAGTAAGTATCTCGTTGATGTTCGTTTCGGGATACACGAGCAATCGCTGGCCTTCAACGCCGAGCCTCTCGGCGCGAAGCTTTATTTGCCGCAACGACTCCTCGCCCGTGACATACAGGCACGAAGCCTTTTCGCGCTCCAGGTAGTGCGCGCACGCTTGCAACATGAGCGTTGACTTGCCGATTCCCGGATCTCCGGCCAGCAACACCACGGAGCCGGGAACCAGTCCTCCTCCCAGCACACGGTCAAATTCTTTCAGCCCTGTTTCCAGACGAGGTTCTTCGTCGATACCAACGCTTGCAATGGGAACCGGTTTTCCAATTGTGCCGGTTGTTCTTCGCCGGTCTCTCGATGGCACGGCGACAACCTCCTCGATCAACGTGTTCCACTCGCCACAATCCGGGCACTTCCCTTGCCAGCGCGTGGAAATCGAGCCACATGCCTGGCACACGAACCTCGTTCTTGTTTTCGCCATTGCAATGCCTTACTTCATTTTCAAAGCATCCAACGGTACGACCTGTATTCTGAACGCTCCCGCGAGGTGGTGTTCAAATTGTTCCGGTGGCTTTGAAAACGATTTCGTACTACCGGAAATCGTCAGATCGATTGACCCCAGAATATAGCCGTTTTCGAATCCATCAACCGTGATAGTGCCCCGGGTGTTCTGACCGTCGTACCTGACGCGTGGCACGCCCAGTTTAAACCGGAAGTACTGTACCCGCGTGGCGCTTTTAACATCGTACGTTTTTCCTGCCTCAAACTTCGGTAGTTCAACCCCAAGCCATGTTTCGGTCGCTTCCTTTCGTCCGTTCAACGTATCGGTTTGAATCTTGTTTATCACGAGAACTTCGTTCTTTCCTCTCCTTACCTGGATAACCCTGAGCGCCTCAAACGGGTTTTCAATATCCGTGCTTAGTCCGATGGTTGCGTGGCGCACAAAATAGCGCTGCTCAAAGGTAAAGTCTCTCGGTTCGGGGAGCACTTTTTTCTCCTCGACCCGGGGTTTTTCCTCTTTTCGCTCCACCACTTTTTCTACCGGCGCGGAACAAGACGCCATCAATAACACCAGCGTCAGGGCAGCCCAAACGTAGAAACCGAATGTCTCCGTCTTCATTTCTGTAACACTCCTGTCTGATTTGAAAACGCGCACTATCCTTTGAACTCTCCCCACACGTCCCGGAGCGTGCCGGAGATCTCCCCGATGGTTGCGTAAGCCTTTACTGCTTCCAGGATAAAGGGAAAGATGTTCTCTTCACCCGTTGCTACTTTGCGTAATGTTTCGAGAACGGCCTGAACCCGGTCATTGTCCCGCTTCTCCTTTATGCGCCGGAGTTTTTTCACCTGCCGGTCGCGGACGGCTTCGTCGATTCTTAACATGTCCTGGTGATGTTCTTCATCAACGACAAACATGTTTTCACCAACCACAACTTTCTCTTTTCTTTCGATTTCTTTCTGGTACCTATACGAGGATTGCGCTATGTGATGCTGCATGTAACCTTGCTCGATGGCTTTTACCGCCCCGCCCATGGCGTCGATTTCTTCGATGTACGTATTCGCTTTTTCCTCGAGTTTATCCGTCAAGTATTCCACGAGCCCGGATCCTCCAATGGGATCGGCGGAGTCCGCAACGCCGCTTTCGTACGCAATGATTTGCTGCGTGCGGAGAGCGATTCGAACCGATTCTTCCGTGGGCAGTGCCAACGCTTCATCCCTGCTGTTGGTGTGCAGCGATTGACACCCGCCAAGAACAGCCGCCAGGGCCTGGAGCGTAACACGCACGATGTTGTTGTCGATCTGTCTTGACGTTAGCGTCGATCCAGCCGTCTGAACATGAAACCGCATCATCATCGATTTGGGATTCTTCGCTCCGAACCGTTCCTTCATGATCTTCGCCCACATTTTCCTTGCCGTCCTGAACTTCGCAATCTCTTCAAAAAAGTTGTTGTGCGAATTGAAGAAAAATGAAAGCCGGGGAGCAAAATCATCGACGTCAAGACCTGCATCCATGGCGGCTTCGACATACGCTATTCCGTTTGAAATCGTAAAGGCAAGTTCCTGTGCCGCGTCGGCGCCGGCTTCGCGTATGTGGTAACCGGAAATCGAGATGGTGTTCCACGAAGGCAGGTTCGCGGCACACCATTCGAAGAGGTTCGTCACCATCCTCATGGACGGAGCTGGAGGAAAGATATACGTGCCTCGCGCAATGTATTCCTTCAGGATGTCATTCTGAACCGTGCCGCGCAGTGAAGCGATATCCGCTCCCTGCTTCTGTGCCAGCGCAACATACATCGCCAGAAGGATGGATGCCGTGGCATTGATTGTCATCGAGGTGGAAATGTCCTGCAACGGTATCCCGTCGAAGAGCACCTCCATGTCCTCCAACGTGTCAATAGCCACGCCAACTTTTCCAACCTCACCCTCGGCTATTACATCGTCGGAATCGTACCCGATTTGCGTCGGTAAATCGAACGCGACGCTCAGTCCCGTTGTGCCCTGTTCAAGGAGATATCGGTACCGACGGTTCGTCTCTTCGGCGGTAGCGAATCCCGCGTACTGTCTCATGGTCCAGAACCGCGTCCGGTACATCGTTCGGTAAACGCCGCGCGTGTAAGGAAATTTTCCAGGCTCTTCACCTTGCCCGTTCTCCAGAAACAGCGGTATCTCTATTCCCGAATCCGTGCGGAACTCTTTTTTTCTTTCAGGTGCCATCTATTCTCCCTCGTTGTTTGGCACTCATCGTTTCACGAGCGATTGATACCACGCTTTCACGATTTCAAGAGCCTTCGTGCCACACCCTTTGTAGAAATACCCGTGAGGAAACAACACCGACGTCGGCTGCAATTCCAGGAGCTCGTCAATCTTGTTCAACATTCTTGCAGCGTATCCATACGCGGCGCGGGGTGGTTTGTTGTTCCGGAGATACGCTTTCAAACCATCCGTTTTTGTGCGAATGATCGGATCGCCAAGTTTGAAAGGACCAATGAACTCATAGCTCAAGATCAGGATACCCGTCCTCGGTTCGTAAACCGCGGATGAGCCAAGCGTGCTGAATCCGATCTGAAATATCTGGAGGAACACGTTGTTGATGCGGAAGCTCTCACCGTGGCGCAATTTCTTGTCCACGGTTTTACTGCTCAACGGCCACATCCAGATGTTGTTAAAAACGTTCGTCGTGTAAAGGGAAACGTCTTCTTCGGGGAGAGCGATGGATGTGCCATGCATTTTCTCGAAATAGTAGTTACAACCAGCGTAGTTCCCCTTTCCGTTCGTATTCAAGATCCAGTGCAACGTGTCCACTTCCAGCTCTCTCAGCATCTCGAGCACGGCGGTTATGTTGTTTGGTCCCGGAGCCGGTGTGTTGATCAGGAGGTTTTGCTTTCCTGTTATCAGCACGCAGTTTGTTGTCGATATTCCGTTCACACCATCGTTAGGACTTACCAGTTGGAGGATCGGCAACAAGTACATTCCCCGACTCAGGTAAAGCGGATGCATTCTTTGCTGTGCCATCGCCGATACCGACAGAAGCACGACAAACAGGATTGTCCTTGTTTTCATTTCATACCTCGCGTTTATAATTCGACCTTTTTTACTTCACCCAGAGATCGCCCCAGAAATCGTCTCCCTAATTCCTCGAATTTCTGTGGCACGTCCGAGACGAGAAAAAGATGCTCGGTCTGCCCGTTTTGCTGGTTCAGCAGGTCGTGCTGTTTTAAATACCGTTCAACAAGCGCTGCCGCCGATCTTCCCGAATCTATAAGAACGACGTCTTCTCCCACGGCACGTTGAATTGTCTTCTTCAGAATCGGATAATGCGTACATCCCAGTATCAATGTATCGATCTTTTCTTTGACCAGCTCCTGTAAATATTCGCGCGCAATTATTTCCGCCACCCGGTGTTCGCCCCATCCCTCTTCCGCTAATGGAACGAACAGCGGGCACGCCTGTGAATAGACGTTTACATCCGGGTTGTTGCTCAACAATGCTTTTGGATACGCGTTACTTGATATCGTGGCCATCGTCCCGATAACGCCGATGCGCTTTTTCTTCGAGACTGTAAGCGCAGCCCTGGCGCCTGGTTCTATCATCCCGATGATAGGCACATCGACGTGCTTACGCAGGACATTGATAGCGACAGACGACACCGTGTTACACGCGACAACGATCATCTTGACATCGTACGACAACAACAGGGCCGCATCCTCGCGCGCGTACCGACTCACCACCTCGACGGATTTCGTTCCGTACGGCACACGGGCCGTGTCTCCAAAATACACGATGTTCTCTCTTGGCAGTTGTTCCAACAACGCTCCGACTACCGTGAGACCCCCGATGCCCGAGTCGAAAACGCCGATGCGCTTTTTTCTCCGTTCTTCCGTCATGCTTCTTGTTCCATCCGGTGCTTTTAATATTATCCGGCTAAATAACGTTCATATTCTTGAGCGCTTCCAGGAGCGTTTCTTTCAGTTGATTCTTGACCGCGTCGTTGAGCGGTCCGTCGTTCTTGTCCGTAACGTAAAAAGAATCAACGACACCATCTACACGTGTGGCGATTTTCGCTACGGAAATGTTCAACTCGAAGCCGGCTAAAATCCTCGCGATCGTGTATAATAATCCGATGGTATCGTGCGAGTAAAGTTCAACGATGGTTCCGTTTTTTCTTCCGCCCGGTTCCTGATCATGAAACTCTACATCCACGCGTACAGACATGTTGCTTGTCCTGCGCAGTCTTCTTTTCCACTTCGCTCGGTGCTGTGCAATCAAGTCCGGGGCTTCTTTTCTTCCCACCAGTACGTCTTGCAAGACGTCGGGAATACCATTAACCTGTTCGGGGCGTAACGGCCCCTCGTCAATGATATCCACGACTCTAAACGTATCCATCGCCGTGCCATCATCCGTCGTCTCGATTTTTGCTTCTATGATGTTACAATCCTGGTACGTCAGCACTGCGCAGATGGACGCCAGGAGGAACGGCCGATCCCTCGTTGTAATGGTAATCTCGGAATAACCGTTTTCATGGTTAAAGAGTATATCGATGCTCTCTCCCTTGTCCAGCAAGCGCTTCCTTCTATCCGCGCCTCTTCCCCCCACGACTTCTCCTAACCTCTCTCCTGGGCTTGGCATCATCTCGCCTTTTAACGTTGACTTCTCGAGAGGTTTCGTTTTTCGCGAAGCAAGTCTGTGCAGCTCACAGAGCAACTGCTCTTTCCATGGCGTCCATACTTTTGGATTCACCGCACACAGGTCCGCATACGTCATGAGGATAAGCCAATCCAGTCGTTGCGTTGTCCCGACTATCTCAACGAATCGGTTCACGGTCCCTGCGTCGTGAATGTCCCTGCGAAAAGCCACCTGCTCCATGAGAAGATGATGGAGCACGATAAAAGCCGTCTCGTCCGTGTATTGTTCAAGGCCAAGCCTTGGTAAAACACGGCGCACGATATCGACACCCTTTTTCTCGTGGTCGGCGACAGAAATGGGTTTTGCGATATCGTGAAAAAAGATTCCCAGCTTTATTGGCGTCTTGTCTTGCTGTCGCCGGTAAATCCTTGCAATGTATCCTTCTTCTCCAGCCAGCTTTTCACATGCTTTCAGGGCAAGCAGTGTGTGTTCGTCCGCCGTGTAATAGTGATAAATGTTGTGCTGAAAAAATGAGATCAGTTGTCCGAATTCCGGTATCCACGCTCCCAGAATATTCTTGTTATTCAAATGAATCAATATATCGGCGATGGGTTCCTGTGAAGAGAACAGTCTCCGAAGAAACCTGTTTGAAACGTCATCCGGCCGGACTTTTTTCCGTGTCACCTCCATGTCTATCCTTCGCGTGATATCTTCCCCGATAACACCCGGCTGTCCATGAGCGTATGCAAACACTTCCGCTATCAGCCTGTTGTCTATTATTAAATTGGTATCCGCTATACGAAGGATACCTTCTTCTCCCTTAAGACCTCGTATGGAGGCAGGTACGGGGACGCGTGATGACACCGGCGGAAACAGTTTTTCCAACGCAAGGTGAACTTCCCGTGCATTTCGCAAGTATTCGCGCATGAACGTTTCCACCGCATCCTTCGAGCTCAATGAGCCATAGCCGAGCTTGACTGCTGCTTGTTGCTGCAAATCGTAATCAAGATAGTCTTGGTGCATATCCGTCAATTCGTGCATCACGTATCGAACGTGGAGATAGAATTCGCGCGCCCTGTTAATAATCTGTTGACGTCGTTTATGAAGTGGCGATCTTTCCAACACTGTTGAAAACCTGGGAGTGAATTCGGGACACGATCGGACGATTTCGTGGAACGTATCGAGCAGTGTGAACCAGAAAACTGTATGTATATCCCGAAGACCGCCAGCGCTGTTTTTAATATTCGGCTCCAGTAACCGAACGGATTTTCCGTAACGCTCGTGCCGTGTTTCTATTGACCGGCGAAGTTTCTCACGCCACAACGCGCGGGGGATTTCGTTCACCTGGCGAGAAAGAACTCTTCGCAAGGAGCGCCACGGCTTCATGTTGCCACCCAATGGTCGCGCTTCGATGATACCTATCCATGAACGAAAATCCTCGGAAAACATGTTGAGACATTCCTCTCCCGTCCTTACCACGGCGCAAATATTATCATGACGATCCATCAGGCGGTGAAGCCAAAGAGAAATTTCTTCCGTCTTTTCTTCGTTGTCAGTAACGACAAGGATATCCAAGTCCGATTTTTCCGTCAGTTCATACCTGGCAAGGCTCCCTAACGCAACAACACACCAATCAACACCTTGAGGGATGGATTTGTTAACGAGCAGTCCTTCTTTCCGTGATGTTTCAATCCAGGGAGATAATATTTTTATTCCGTTTTCCACGTTCAATAATAACAAAAATAAAAGGATATCCCTGTAGTAAAAAGCCTATTGTTATTATAAGGACTGTTGATATGTTGATAAGGTACGAAACGAGTGTTTTTCTTCTCAAGTCGCTGTTTTTTAAGAAATACGCTGATGAAAAAACTGTTGGTAACATGTTGATTATGTGATAAGGAAGGGGGAAAGGGATAGGCAAAAATAAAACAACCGTAGGGAAGTGACCTTCTCCACGGCTGCAAACACGAGAATGGGAAACGTCTTATATCATGTGGATAAATATGAAAGTTTCTTCTCAATCTGCTTGATCCTGTTGAACAGAGACGGATTTTGAGCCAGGTCGTGCTCGATTGCCTGGATAGCGTGTATGACCGTGCTGTGATCACGACCGCCGAAATAGAGGCCGATTGTTTTCAGGGAAGAGTCGGTGTGCTTCTTTGCCAGGTACATCGCAACCTGGCGGGCGTGGACGATTTCCTGCTTGCGGGTCTTGGCACGCAGAAGGTCTTCAGAAATCGAGAAATGCTCTGCAACGAGTGTCTGTATCTGGCCGACCGTGACGGGTTTTTTAACCAGGTTTATGACTTTTTGCAAGACGAGCTCGGCGGTGATGATGTTCAGCGGACATCCCTCGAACGTGTGCTTGGCAACAAGGGTAATGTAACACCCCTCCAATTCGCGGATGTTTGATTTAACGTTTGTCGCAATATACTCGATGGTCTCCATCGGTATGTCGATGTTGTCGTCCTGGGCACGTTTCTGGAGAATGGCTATACGTGTTTCGAGATCGGGCGGCTGTATGTCGACCGTGAGGCCCCATTGGAAGCGGGAAAGAAGGCGTTCGTCCAGTCCACGTATCTCTTTCGGTGGACGATCGGACGAAAGTACGATCTGCTTCTTTAGCTGGTGAAGCGTGTTGAACGTATGGAAAAAATTGTCTTGTGTTCTTTCTTTCCCGGAGAAAAACTGGATATCGTCCACTATCAGAATGTCCATTGAACGATAGTAGTTCGAGAAATCCGCCGTTTTATTTTTTTCGATTGCTTCGACGAATTCAATGGTGAAACGTTCACTTGAAACGTATGCAACTCGAGAAGCCGTCTTATTTTCAAGGGCGAAATTGCCGATAGCCTGTATGAGGTGGGTTTTTCCAAGCCCGACGCCGCCGTAGATCACGAGAGGGTTGAAAGCTGTCGTGCTGGGATTGTTTGCCACGTTGAGGGCGGCGGCCCGTGCAAATTGGTTGCCGTCGCCGCGGATGAAGTTGTCAAACGTGTAGCGGGAATTAAGGTTTGCCTCAACAGGGAAAGAATTTCCGTTGTTGACGGGCGCCAAGGTGCCTGCTTTTATGGCAATGTTGAAGTCGTGCGCTCTCTCAGGTAAAGGGGTGTTGTTGGGGGGGGCTTCAGAAGAGTTCCTCTCGTTACCGGAATGCGTTAATTCCAGCTGCTGATCCTTCCTGGATTCCGGTGCAACCACCGCGTAACTCAATCGCGCACCCGGTCCGATGAAACGCGCAAGCGCGGATTGGATAAAAGGGAGATAGCGCTCCTCAATCCATTCATAGAAAAAAGAACTTGGAACCTGGACCGTGAGTACGTTTTTATCGAGACTCAGAGGTTTGATCGGTTCGAACCATGTTTTGAATGTCAGAGGTCGGACATTTTGCTTGATGAAAGCAAGGCAGGAGTCCCAAACTTCAGTAGGCGAAAGGAGTTGATTTTCCTGGGAGTTGATTGAGGGTTCGAGTACGTTATCCACAGCCAAAGGTATTGATAGTAGGTTTTGTGGTAAAAAAAACTTGTCGGTGTTCTATCTGTTCACACAAGTTATCCACACAGGGACAAACCCGATAATCCAATAAAAAACAAGAAGTTATGGAGAATTATTAAAAAAAAAACAACTTGCCAATGGAAATAATCCTCGGGACTGTGATGTGGTTGGCAGACATTTTTCAATACGAGGGAAAAGTTTTCCACAACTTATTAACGCACCCTCCGCGAGTTTGGATGCCTGGGATAATATGAACCAGTAACGTGAAATTCAATTGGTAATATTACCCACCTTGAGGTCGAGTCATTCAATCAGTGAAAATGAGCAAGAAAGGTAAGGTTTTTTAATATTTTTGTTTGTGAAAGATGAGTTTTTCGTGTGGACCATTACGGTGCTTGTTTACTTCGGGAAGTCTTTGGTCGATTTTCCGGTATTCCATGTGGAATCCCCGGAGGACTTTTTATGGTTGCGGAATGGAGTGATCGTGACGCCGGTTCACGCAACCTGTCGATGGTTTTGGACGGCTGGTGTTTGTTCCGGGGTGATTTCCAACTTCAAACCATCCACATCTGGCGGTCAAGGCTCCGATACTGGATTGCTTCCGAAATATGCTCTGGACGTATTGACTCGCTGCCGGCGAGGTCGGCAATTGTTCGCCCGACTTTCAGGATGCGGTCGTACGCGCGGGCGCTCAGGCCGAGACGAGAGATTGCCATCTTCATTAATTCCTGGCTCGCGTCGTCAATGTGACAATAGCGCCGGATATCCTTGCTTCGCATGTCCGCGTTGGAATAAAGACCTTTCGAATTCGTAAAGCGTTGGAGCTGGATTTCCCGGGCGCATACTACGCGATCCCGTATTGTTTCCGACCGTTCTCCCAGGCGGGAACTGGAGAGCTCCTGGTATTTGACTTGAGGTGTCTCTACATGAATATCAATCCTGTCCAGGAGCGGACCCGATATCTTCGCCATGTAGCGCTGAATCTGGATCGGCGTGCACGTGCATTGCTGGTGCGGGTTGCCGTAGTTGCCACAGGGACAGGGGTTCATGGCGGCGACAAGCATGAAGTTCGCCGGGTACTCGATGGTCATCTTGGAGCGGGCGATCGTGACCCGTCCGTCCTCAAGAGGTTGCCTCAGTACTTCGAGAACGTTGCGCGCGAACTCGGGAAGCTCGTCGAGAAACAGGACGCCGTTATGGGCCAGGCTGATTTCTCCCGGTCTCGCCATTCCTATGCCGCCGCCGACCAGCGCAGCGTCCGAAATAGAGTGATGGGGCGACCGGAACGGGCGCACGGAAATGAGAGCGGCGCCCTCGGGCATTGTTCCGGCAATGGAGTGGATTTTCGTGGTTTCCAACGCCTCGTCGAAAGTCATCGGCGGCAAAATCGTCGGGAGCCGTTTTGCCATCATGGTTTTTCCCGAGCCGGGAGGACCGATCATAATGATGTTGTGACTTCCTGCCGCGGCAACCTCGAGCGCGCGCTTGACACTCTCCTGTCCCTTGACATCGGAGAAATCGAGGGGATAGTTCTTAACGCCCTCGGAAAAAACAGCGTCGATATCGACGTGGTACGCGGGAAGATGGGGATGCTCGCCGTTGAGAAAGTCGACACATTCACTCAGCGTGGAGCAAGGGAAGACGTCGATGCCTTTCACCATGGCCGCTTCGCGGGCGTTTTCGGTTGGAATGATAATGGCCCGAAAACCGCTTTTCTTTGCCTCCAACGTAATGGGCAACACACCGTGGACTGGTCGCAGGGAACCATCCAGCGCAAGCTCGCCGACCATGAGGTAGGTTGAAAGATGGTTGTTCCT
>JAJRXL010000037.1 GCA_024276335.1 Bacteroidota bacterium | reverse complement strand
CTGTCGTGCATCAGCGATAATTCCATCATGCCCCTCCCGGAAATCGTTGAAAATACTCTTGCGGCGTAAGCACTTGCTCCACGTCGCCGTGGGCGCGGTATTGCGAGATGTAGTACAGGTAATTCTCCGCGTGTCGGCGGAGCGCGCGTTGCTCCTCGTCCGTGAGTTCCCTGCGCACCACCGCCGGAACTCCCGCTGCCATGGTTCCGCGAGGTACCACGGTTCCGCTCCGTACCACGGCGCCTGCCGCGATTAATGCGCTTTCTCCAATCTCGGCATGATCGAGAATCGTGGACTGGATGCCGACCAGGCTCCCGTCGCCGATAGTACACCCGTGCACGACAGCCCCGTGACCAATGGTAACATCACTTCCGATAACCAGGGGAGCAGATTTCCACGTCACATGCAGCATGCAGGTGTCCTGGACGTTTGTGCGCGGCCCAATGGTGATGCGGTGTACATCGCCACGAACAACCGTGTTAAACCAGATGCTTGCGTGTTCGCCAATCGTGACATTTCCCACAACGACGCACCCGGGCGCGAGAAACACCGTCGGGTGAATCTCGGGCCAGGCGCCCTGGTAAGGAAGGATAACGGCGGTACGCATCATCTCTCCCCGTTGTACTTCGGCGGTGTCCAGTTCTTCCTGCTCCATTGAATCAATTCCACGTTAACGTTGCCGATGAGAACGTGCAGCTTGGCGAAGATGGGAACATGCGCCGCATCGTTGCTGAACCATCCGCGAAAGCCGCCGGTCAGGCCGAATATCCCCGTGAATCCCGCCTCGCCATCGACCCTTACCACGTCCACGGGGTAGTTAACGGCTTCGATTTTCACCGAGGTTCGTTCCCTGCCGAAATTGATCCGGGTGAACGAAGTATCATGGTAGATAAGCGTAGGAACGTCAAGGGAAAAGGAACGATCGGCGCAGGCACGGGCGAAGTAGAGAATCGACAACCCGTCCTGGTAGGCACGGTTTTTCAATGCGATCGTATCCACGCGCTCCTCGACGATACGGTCTCCTATCCTGTCCATGATGTACACGACATCCCTCGAAAAATCGTAGGTATAGGTGATGTATTTCCAGGTGGTGTCTTTTACGGGTTCGCGGGCGGAAAAGGAAACGGAGCGGAGATGCTGATCCATCGTACTTTCAAAGATGGTCAGCAGGGATACGAACGGGACCCCTTCGTAGGATTGGATTTTACAATCCGTCTTGTAATAGACGTTTTCACCTACCGTATCGATTGCCACGACCCGGGCGGTTATGGTGCCGAGATCGATGAAGAAATAACTGACCTCGTACACCAGCTCTTCGCCCAACTGGAAGAGACCGTCTGGAACGCGCAAGCTGTCTTCGCCCGAGGCGGGAAGAACGGCGCCCGGTTGCAGGACCAATACGAGAAACAGGCACAGGCGGTCAACGAAATGTCGGCCGCCTGTGATCCATGGCTTCGCATGTCTCATGGCATGTCGTCAGTTCAGACCGGCAATCTTCATCGCTTCCGGAAAAAGTTCGACCGCTTTCTTAAACTGCTTGTCCACGGCGAGCATGGCCCGGAAGTATCCCTCGTTGCCGAAAAGGTTGCGTGCGATCTGCGCCTTCAACAGGGCGGCAATGTATTTCTTATCCGTCGTGAACTGCTCCTCGTTGAACGGGATCTTCTTGGTTTCCAGGAATTTTACGTATTCCTGGAGGAGCGCATCGGAAACGGAAAACTCGTTGATGAACCGTACTGCCTCGGTACGCGCGTAGCGCTTGGGGAAAGGCGGCCTGGCATTGTCCATGTACCCGCGCACGAATTCGTACACGAACTGCCTGCCCTTGGCCGCGTATTCCTGGAGTTTGCCGGAAGGCACGATGTAGTCGGGCGTGATACCGCCGTCACCGTACACTTTTCGCCCGCCGTCCGTCTCGAACACCGGCCGCGTAGAATCGGACTCCGCCTTGTGGAAGATGTTCTTCATGTCTTTCTCCGCGTGACGATACGCCGCGCGATAGTATTCCTGGGGTGTCTGCCCTTCGTACGGACGCTGAATGAGGCGACCGCTGGGCGTATAATACCGCGCGGTGGTGAGGCGGAAGGCGGAACCGTCGCTCAATTCGAACTGGCGCTGAACCAACCCTTTGCCAAACGTGGTTTCGCCCACGATTAACCCACGATCATGGTCCTGGATGGCGCCTGCAACGATTTCACTCGCGGAGGCGCTGCTGTTGCTGACCAGGATGATCAAGGGAATGTTCTGGAACTCGCCGCGACCCGTGGCCAGGAACGTGTCGTCGAATTCCGGCCTCCGCCCCTTGGTAAACACGATCTTCTGCCCTGCCTTGAGAAACTGGTCCGAGACGCGGAAGGCCTGCTCCAGGTAGCCTCCCGGATTAAAACGCAAATCCAAGACGAGCTTCTTCATGCCTTCACCGCGCAACTTCCGTAACGCCTGCACCAACTCCTGCGAGGTGGTTTGCGAGAAACGGTTGATGGTGACGTACCCGACGTCATCATCGGTAATAAACGCCGCGTCAACGCTGTAGAGGGGAATCTTG
>JAJRXL010000370.1 GCA_024276335.1 Bacteroidota bacterium | reverse complement strand
GTTCTTTTCCGGGTTTTTGAGTAAAGACGAGATACTCGCTTCCGCGTGGGCGTTTGGAAGCTTAAAAGGCGGTCTTGCCGTCTTGTTTCCATATATCGGATATGGCGTTGCGGCCCTTACCGCATTTTACATGTTCCGATTAGTATTTCTCACGTTTACCGGCAGTCCCAAGCGGAGCGACATCTTCGAGCATATCAAGGAATCCGGCTGGAACATGAAGCTTCCCCTGGTCATCCTCGCCGCCCTTTCCACTTGGGTTTTCTTCTCGTGGAACCCCTTCGCGCCTTCCAGCGGATGGTTCATGCAGGTCGTACAGACGCCGGCGACCGTTGTCGGTGATCATTGGTATGTATTCGGAGCGGCGGCGGGCCACGCCGTAGAGGAGGGTGTTGCCGTGGCGGGAGCGATGGGCATGGAAATGCAGGAACTGCTCGAGCATACCGTGCACGAAGTCCATACGGCAGGAATGTTCGTCTCGCTGTTTCTGGCCTTGTCCGGTATCCTGGTAGCGTTTCTCTTCTATTCAAGGAAGGTCGTCGATGTCGACGCCCTGGAGCGGCGTTACGCGACCGTGCACAGGTTCCTGTTGAACAAGTGGTATTTCGATGAATTGTACGAGAAGTGGATAGTCGTACCCGGGATACTGTTGTTGACCCGGGTATTGAATTGGTTCGATGGAAGGGTCGTGGACGGCGCGGTAAACGGCGCGGCGAGCGTGACCGTGATCGTCTCACGAATCAGCGGGTGGATCGATAAGTACATCGTCGATGGTTTGGTGAATTTCAGCGCGTATTTTGCCGGCTTTGCCGGGCTGGTTGTGCGAAAGTTCCAGACCGGAAGGATCCAGACGTACGTGGCTTTCGCCTTGCTGGGCGTCGTGATACTGTTCTACGCCTTTTATTGATGACTATTCAAATGAAACATTATAAAACGATTAATCAGAAGAAAATTGTAAGGGAGAACTGATGGATTTCCCCATACTGTCCTTTATTACGTTCCTGCCCGTCCTGGGATTGTTGGTTATCCTGTTACTTCCCAAGGAGAATCATCGAAACATCCGGGGAGTGGCGGTGGCTGTCACCCTGGTGCAGTTCATCTTTGCCATTATCCTTTGGGCAGGATTCGACCCGTCGTTGGCAGGGATCAACGCGGAATCCGGAATGCAATTCGTGGAACGACTGAAATGGATTACGATCCCGGAAACACCTTGGTTTGGCGAGATACGGATCGAGTACTTTATGGGAGTGGACGGCTTATCCATGCCCATGGTTCTCCTGACCACGTTGATCGTAGTCGTGGCCTCGCTGGCCTCTTTCAGTGTGAAGAAGAACCTGAAAGGCTACTTTGCGATGTTTCTCCTTCTCGATACCGCCATGATCGGGGTTTTCTGTTCGCTGGATTTCTTCCTCTTCTATATTTTCTGGGAATTGATGCTCCTGCCCATGTATTTCCTGATCGGGATCTGGGGCGGACCGAGACGAGAATACGCTGCAATCAAGTTCTTTATATACACGTTGCTTGGTTCAGTATTCATTCTTCTCGTCATGATCGGCTTGTACTTCAGCACGACCGATCCCAACACGGGCTTGCACACGTTCAACATGATCGCCATGATGGATCCGGCAAACGTGGCCTCGGATTCGATCTTTGGGGGAATCGCGACAACGGCGCGACATCTGGCCTTTATTGCATTGTTCATCGGGTTTGCCATTAAGGTGCCGATTTTCCCCTTCCACACGTGGTTGCCCGATGCGCACGTGGAGGCTCCGACGGCGATTTCCGTGATCCTGGCCGGCGTCCTGTTGAAGATGGGAACGTACGGGCTGATGCGGATCAGTTTGCCCATGTTTCCTGATTCCATGTTGTATTTCCAGCTTCCCATTATCATTCTTGGATTCATCAATATCGTCTATGGGGCGCTGGTGGCGATGGCACAGACGGATTTCAAGAAAATGATTGCGTACTCGTCCATCAGCCACATGGGATACGTGATGATCGGATTGGCTGCCTTGAATCCCCAGGTAATGAACGGAGCGATATTCCAGATGTTCAACCACGGTACTATCACGGCCATGCTCTTTATCCTGGTGGGTGTTTTGTACGACCGCGCACATACGCGAAAGATGAGTGATTTCGGCGGTATTTATAACAAGATGCCGGTATACAGCTTCTTTACCGTGATTGCATTTTTTGCGGCCATCGGATTGCCGGGGCTGAGCGGTTTTGTGAGCGAAGCGTTTTGCTTCCTGGGTGCCTTCCATACCAACATTTTCTGGGCGTCTCTTTCAACGCTGGGCATCGTTTTGGGCGCGGGATACATGCTGTGGGCGTTTCAGCGTGTGTTCATGGGCACGTTGCCTGAGCGTTGGGAAGGATTGAAAGATATCAGTGTCCGGGAGATTTTATCCCTGGCTCCGTTAGCGGTAGTGGTGGTCATACTCGGCGTACAGCCGGGGATCGCCTTCAATTGGTTCTCGAACTCCATGAACCACCTGGTAGAGGTTGTTACCTCCAGCGCTCGGGTCGCCGGGCTGATGTGATGCCTGGTTCGTGATAAGTCGGCAAACCGAATAGTATAGAGCATTATATGAACGAAATCATTCAAAGCAGTCTGTCGCTCCTGTGGCCAGAACTCACCCTCACCGTGACGTTTATCCTCACGCTGTTCTCCCAGTTTGCTCTCAGGAAGGCGCCGATGCATTCCGGATACGTTGCCCTGGCGGGATTCCTGCTTGCTTTCCTGTTACTGGGGACACAGGGTGGAAGCGACGCTTCCGTTTTCGGGGTGATGCTGGCAGTGGATCCGTTTGCAGTATTCTTCAAGTATCTCATCATCATCAGCGGTATCCTCGTGCTGGGCTTTTCCCTCCAGTCCGAGGAAATTCGCAACAACGCCGAGCACGCCGGGGAGTACTTCGCGTTTCTCACCTCCATGACCCTGGGGATGTTTCTCATGGCAGGCGCTTCCAACCTATTGATGATGTACTTGTCTATCGAATTGGTGAGCTTGTCGTCCTACGTTCTCTCCGGGTACTTGCGGAACGTGGAACGCTCGAACGAGGCTGCACTCAAGTACGTTATTTTTGGCGCGGTGTCTTCCGGCCTCATGTTGTACGGCATATCGCTGATCTACGGCTTAACCGGGGCCCTCGATATTTACAGCATGCGAGATGTCCTGGCGACCGGCGCGGTCATGCCGGGATCATGGGCTTTTGCGACGTTGGTCGCCGCCGTGATTCTCATCATCGGCGGATTCGGCTACAAAATCTCCGCGGTACCGTTTCATTACTGGACGCCGGACGTGTACGAAGGAGCCCCGATTACGATCACGGCATACCTTTCCGTGGCATCGAAAGCCGCCGGATTTGCAATTATGATCAGGTTCTTCAAAGTGGCGTTTCTAAACACTGTTTCTGCAGACGGCGCCTGGGAAGTACTTGCAGGGATGAACTGGGAGTTGATCATAGCCGTCATATCGGTTCTGACCATGACGTTGGGCAACCTCGTGGCGTTGTGGCAGGATAATCTGAAGCGCATGTTGGCGTATTCCAGTATTGCGCATGCGGGGTATATGCTGATGGGATTGGTTGTGGCCACGGATAACGGTATTGCTGCCATAATGGTGTATTTCGTTATGTATCTCATCATGAACCTCGGCGCGTTTTATGTCGTTATGGTTGTCGCGCAGAAAACAGGTTCCGAGGACATCGACGATTACCGGGGACTGGCATATCGCGCTCCCTGGGTGGCTGGCGCGATGGCGATTTTTCTGGTTTCCTTGACCGGCTTGCCACCGACGGCGGGGTTCATCGGGAAATTATGGATTTTCGCCGCTGTTCTGAGCAAACCGGGTTTCGTCTGGCTGGCGATTATCGGCGTGATCAACAGCGTGATTTCATTGTATTACTATGCCCGTGTTTTCCGGAACATGTATCTCCGCCAGGGAGACGAAGAAAAAGCCCAGCCCATTCTTTTCGGAAGCAGAACAATAGCGGGCTCGCTTATCTTCGCGGTGCCGACAATCGTGTTCGGCTTGTATTTCGGACCTATTCTTGAATGGGCGAAGAATTCCGTTACTCTTTTCCTGCGCTGAGACGCCGATGGGAGATACTTAATCCATCGGAGATATTCGAACAGGAAATAATCGTTTCCGTGAAACTGAGGGTGATGACGCAAATGTTGTTACCCTTCTTTTATGACCGGACGCATTCATGTTTGTGACGTATCAAAAGTATAAAGGCTTATCAGTGTTTTATAACAATCGAAAAAACGGTATTTTGGTATAAATATCTGGCAATATTAGAAAGCGTTTTGTATTTTGTATGCATGAAAGTTAAGGGATATTAAATAAAAAAACGCACACGTCCCCAAGGGGTTCGCTTTCATGGTACTGAAAATCCACTTCTATATTCTTTTATTCCTCGTTATTGCCCTAAATGGCATTATTGCGCAGTCAAATGACGATTGTTTCTCGTGTCATGGCGATCCCGACCTGACTGTTGAACGGGGGGGGAAGGAAATCTCCCTTCACGTGGACAAGAACGCGTTCTCTTCCTCGGTTCATAGTGAACAGGAATGTATTTCTTGCCACGTCGGCTATGATCCGGAAAATATTCCCCATCGTACCGAGCCTGGTCGTGTCGATTGCACGCAGTGCCACGATGTTCCCGGGTTCTCCTCGAGCATCCACGCGGCGCGATTGGAAAGTCCTGACGAGCCCGCGTGCGCTGCATGCCACGGCAAACATGACATCAAGCCGGCGGATTCGCTGGATCCTGTTACCACGTGTGAATCGTGTCATTCCTCGCGCGATGTTCGGAAATATCGCACGAGTAAGCATTACAAGCTGTACCGGCGCTCCGGTTCGGGACCGAGTTGTGAAACATGTCACGGAAAAGCGCACGAGATCAAGGGAGTGCAGGCCCACGCCAGCAAGGAAGGCAGGGCATTTGTTTACAAGACTTGCATCACGTGTCATCCCAATCCCCGTCACACCTTTCACAAGGGCGCAGACCACTGTTTGACATCCAAGGAACCCTCGGTTGCATGCTGCACGGATTGCCACGGCACCCATGCTTCGACTATCGATAAAAGGGCGATTTCCATGTCGTGTCTCTCTTGTCACCTGGACGAGAAATATTTTGCTGGCCAGCCGGGTGGCGAACGGATGGTCAAGTTCGTCCGCAGTTATGCGCACAGTATTCATGCACGCGTCAAACGCAACGGAAAAACCGCGGTTTCCTGTATCGACTGTCACCGCAATCACCTGGTACAGAATGCAAAAGGGGTCTCCTCCCCCGTTGCCTTCGAGAATATTCCCCAGACCTGCGGCAAGTGCCATCCGGATGTCGTTGTGGAATACCGGGCGTCGAATCATGGACGCGCACTTCATGAAGGAAAACCCTACGCGCCCACGTGCACGGATTGCCACGGTGAGCATACTATCGAGAGCATTACGAACAGCCAGAGCCCGGTATCAAAACTGAACGAGCAGAAGGTTTGTCTCAAATGCCATTTGAATTCCCCGGAGGTGCGCACCAAGGTCGGTCTTTCGACCAAATTTATCGACGCATACGAACACAGCGTGCATGCGCAAGCGCTGGCGCGGGGGAACGAGAAGTCAGCGACGTGCAGCGACTGTCATGGCGCTCACAACATGCGAAGGGGCGGTGATCCCCGAAGCCAGTTATTCAAGAACGTCGAATACAAGACGTGCGGGAAAGCGGGATGTCACGTGCAGGAAGCCGATGATTTCAGGAAAAGCATCCACGGCCTCGCCTTGATGGCCGACGTGATGGAGGCTCCGACCTGCACCACCTGTCATGGCCAGCACCAGATCCTGAACGTCAAGGATCCGCAAGCGCCCGTCAGTACCAGGAATCTGGCCCGGGACGTTTGCTCGCCTTGTCATGCTTCGGTAAAGCTCGATACGAAATTCGGTTTATCGGCGGAAAACCCTCAAACCTACATGTTGAGCTACCACGGGCTGGCGCTGGAGGCCGGTTCTACTACCGCGGCCAACTGCGCCAGTTGTCACGGGTACCACAAGATACTTCCATCCTCAAATCCGGAATCGTCGATCAATCCCAAGAATCTGCCGACTACATGCGGAAAATGCCATCCCAACGCGACGCGGAATTTTACCAGCACCAAAATCCATACACAGATACAACGTGATAATCCCGGTATCCTGTACTGGATCAGCCATATCTATATATGGCTTATTATCGTGGTCATCGGCGGAATGCTTGTTCATAATTTCCTCGATTTCTTCAGGAAGGCCCAGAGGAAGTTTCGCGAGCGGAGACTGGGTATCGTGCACAAGTACAGACCCTACCTGTACGTAAGAATGACGCGCAACGAACGCATCCAACACTTCCTGATGATGGCGAGTTTCCTTACCCTTGTCTTTACCGGCTTCGGTTTGCGTTACCCGGACGCGTGGTGGGTGACGTGGATTCGCGACATTGGTGGAGAACCGGCGTTTGCATTGCGTAGTCTCATGCATCGCACGGCGGGCGTGATTATGGGTGCTGTATCGATTTATCACCTGTTTTATATTACCTTTACACCGCGCGGCCGACAGCTTATCAGGGATTTATTGCCCCGTCTCCAGGACGTCAGGGATATCGTGAAAACGTTCCGGTACTACGTTGGGTTGACTTCGCAGCGACCTAAATTTGGTCGGTTTGGCTATGTTGAAAAGGCGGAGTATTGGGCGTTGATATGGGGGACGGTGGTGATGGTGGTTACCGGTATTCTCCTGTGGTTCAGTACGTTTTTCGGTTCCGCGACCTCGAAACTCGTGATTGATGTCGCGGAGATCGTACATTTCTACGAAGCCTGGTTGGCGACGCTTGCAATCCTGGTATGGCATATTTACTTCGTGATTTTTAACCCGGACGTATACCCCATGAACCTCGCGTGGATCAAGGGTACGTTATCGGAAGAGGAGATGGCAGACGAGCATCCGTTGGAGCTGGAACGCCTTCGCGAGCAAGGGGATCCGTCCATAGTTATTGTTCCTGACGATCAACAGTCGCACGATGGATATGTATAATGCGGGGATTCATCCTTCACCTGAAAAGTGGAAACAACCTATGATGAGCAACACAGCATCTCTCCATGGTTTCGGATCGGGGAAATGGAGATGGATGAACGACGGAGGATTTCATCTTCCGGTGTATCCGATCACTCTGGTCCTCTGTGCTACTTTTTTCATCTTCTTCGGGGCCAGCCTGAAAGCGCAGGATAACAGTGATTGTCTCATGTGTCATGATGACAAGGGATTGTCCACGCGGAAACACGGGCGGAAGATCTCTTTGTATATAAATGAAAAACGATATTCCGCGTCGGTTCACGCTGATCTGGACTGTATCTCGTGTCACGCTGATCTGGAGGGATCGGATTTCCCTCATACCAAGAACGTCCAGCCTGTTGATTGTGGTCAGTGTCACGAGGATGTGAAAAACATGGAGGAGGCGTCGCTGCATGGGAGGGCGGCCAAGCGAGGAGATCCGCTTGCGCCTCGATGTCGTAGCTGTCACGGGAAGCATTACATTGTAAGCGTCAAAGACCCTACGTCCACGGTTGCGCCGCTGAAAATCCCGTTCCTTTGCGGCCGGTGCCACAAGGAAGGCGCACCGGTTCAGCGACTGCGATCCATCCCGGTGGACCATATCCTTGAGAATTACTCGGAAAGTATCCACGGCGAAGGGCTTCTTAAAAAAGGATTGATTGTGGCGCCGACATGCGCCTCGTGCCACACCCCGCATTCGATTCTACCGCATACGGACCCAAGGTCTTCTATCTCGCGGCGCAACATAGCCAAAACCTGCACGCAGTGCCATGCCCAGATCGAGGCCGTGCATCGGAAAATCATAAAAGGCGCCCTGTGGGAAAAGGAAGCACATGTTCTCCCTGCCTGTATTGATTGTCACCAGCCGCACAAGATACGCAAGGTGTATTACAGCCAGGGAATGGCCGACCAGGATTGTTTGAACTGCCACAAGAAAAAGGGGATCGTATCATCGAAGGACGGGCGGTCGTTGTACGTCGATGCGAGTGAACTGGTGCATTCATCTTTTGGAACAGTCGCCTGTAGTCAATGCCATTCCGAGGTCAGCGTTTCACGCGTGCGACCATGTGAAACAATAACCCATAAAGTGGATTGCGCCGCTTGTCACGCGGAGATTGGTGAAAAATACAAGAAAAGTACGCACGGGCAACTTGTTGAACGAAACGATCCGAACGCCCCGACTTGCAAGGAATGCCATGGGACGCATAAAGTCCTCAGTCGAACGAACCCGATGTCCGCAACGTTTCCAACAAACGTTCCGCGGCTTTGTGCAGCTTGCCATCGAGAAGGTCAGAGAGCCGCGGTGCGTTACGTGGGAACCCAGCACGAGATTGTTCGGCACTACCGCTTGAGCATCCACGGCAAGGGATTGCTGAAAAGCGGCCTGACCGTGACTGCCATGTGCACGAATTGTCACACGGCTCACAGCGTGCTTCCGGGAACCAATCCCAACTCCAGTGTCAATCCGAAAAATATTCCGTTTACGTGCGGCAAATGTCACCACGGTATCCAGGAAGAATTTGAAAAGAGCATACATGCCACGGCAGCGGGGAAAACGGACAAGCCTTTGCCCGTCTGTAGCGATTGCCATTCCGCGCACACCATTCAGCGTGCCGACCAGGCGGGGTTCAAGCTGGATATTATGAACAAATGCGGTCGTTGTCACGAGCGCATTGCCAAAACGTACTTCGATACGTACCACGGAAAGGTATCCCAGTTGGGATATACCAAGACCGCCAAGTGCTACGACTGTCACGGAGCGCACGATATCCTGCCCGTCACCGATCCGCGCTCGCGTCTCAGTTACCAGAATGTCGTATCCACGTGCCAGAAGTGCCATCCCGGAGCCACGCGACGATTTGCGGGATACCTGACGCATGCCACGCATCACGATCCCGAGAAGTATCCTTTTCTCTTCTGGACGTTTTGGGGAATGACCGGTCTTTTGATCGGTACCTTCGTTATTGGAGGGTTGCATACACTCCTTTGGTTGCCGCGGGCTCTCAAGATGCGCCGGGAGTTAAAGCGCAAGATCGAATCAGCCAGCCGGCCGAAATCCGAAGAAAGAGAGGGAGAATCCCCGGAAGATTCACAACAATCGGAGAACCAGGAACGTGATGGAAATACAGCAGAGTAGCCCAATGGAAAAACAGTATCAACGATTCTCGCGTTTAAACCGGACCCTGCATATTATCATGATCGTCAGCTTCATGAGTCTTGCCCTGACGGGCATGACCTTGAAGTTTTCGTACACGGGATGGGCGGTCATTCTTTCGCACCTCCTCGGCGGTTTTGAATCGGCAGGGTACATTCATCGTGTAGCAGCCGTTTTCATGTTCGGGATTTTTTTCGCGCATATTTACGATCTTGCTCGAAACAAAAGGAAGGAGGTCGGCTCGTGGAAAGCCCTTCTCTTCGGTCCGAACACGATGCTTTTTACCAAAAAGGACTGGCAGGACTTCGTCGGATCATTGAAGTGGTTTTTAAACAGGGGGCCGCGCCCGGAATTCGGGCGATGGACATACTGGGAGAAATTTGACTACTTTGCCGTGTTTTGGGGAATTTTCGTTATCGGTGCCAGCGGATTGATGCTGTGGTTTTCTGAATTTTTCACACTCTTCATCCCGGGTTGGTTCATTAATGTCGCAACCATCATCCACAGCGATGAAGCGCTTCTGGCCGTTGGATTCATTTTCACGGTGCATTTTTTCAACACCCACCTGAGGCCGGAAAAATTTCCCATGGACCTCGTGATCTTTACCGGCAGGTTGTCGATCGAAGAGCTCAAATTTGACAAGCCGCTGGAGTACAAGGAATTGGTGGAAAGTGGGAAGCTCGAGGAGCGTCTCGTAGAACCATATCCGCCTATCGTTTTACGAGCGGCTCATATATTCGGGTGGGCGGCCCTTATAACCGGTATCAGCATCGTCATTTGGATCGTTTACGCGATGGTTTTTGCTTACCGGTAAGATACACGGCGGACAGATATACGGGGAACAAAAAAACGT
>JAJRXL010000369.1 GCA_024276335.1 Bacteroidota bacterium | reverse complement strand
GTAATAATCCGCGACATTTATCCTTATGAGGTTCCTCCTGACGATTCTCGCGGTTCTGGTTTTCCCGTCTTGCGCGCTCTCGCAGACCTATCCCTTCCGTCAATACGGAACGGCACAGGGACTCTCGGAAAATTTCATCACCGCCATCACCCAGGATCACCGCGGGTTCCTGTGGATCGGCACTGCCGACAACGGGCTGAACCGGTTCGACGGAACACGGTTCGTGATATTCGGTCCTATGGACAGCAATATTCCCGCCCGCATCACCGCCCTCGCCGTCGACTCGTCACGCCTGTTCGCCGGAACCAGCGAAGGCGTCAGATGTCTGCAACTCGATGCCCATGCCCTGGACAAGGCGGATTCTACCTTAAACCGGTTTCTTGCCGCCGTCCCCGGACCGGTTCGCAACCTGCGCTACCTTGATAACTGCCTCTACATCCTCGCTGCCGGAGGATCGTTCAAAGCCGATTTCCGGCGCCGTGAAATAACTCCCGCGCCGTTTCCCCGCGACAGTATTCTGGAGGAATCGTCCGCGATGCTGCCCGGCGTGAAGATCAGTTGCGCCACGCGGGACATGCGAGGCGGCCTTTGGGCAGGATCCCCAACCGGTCTTTACCGCCTTGCAAATGGCGAGTGCACGTTTTTCGACAACACGAACGGCCTGACCGAGACGCGGATAACCTCCGTCTTCACCGATCGCGAAGGCAGCATCTGGTGCGGTACGAAAGGAGGAGCGTTTTGTCTCGTTCCCGACCGTTTCGCGTCCTTCAGTCTTGTGGATCTCGGTCCCAAAAGGGACGCTGGTGTCTGGTCACTGGCGGAGAACCCGGACGGCTCGATATGGTGGGGCACGATCAATAAAGGAGCGTTCCTGCTCTAGCAGAACCGCGTCGTTCGGCGCGTGACCACCGGAACCGGCCTGCCCTCCGACGCTGTTAGCGACATCCTGGTCGCGAAGGACGGCTCCGTGTGGTTCGCCACCATGAACGGCATTGCTATTCTCCACGGCAGTCGAATGGCGTTAATGACTATCGCCGACGGGCTTCCCGACAACAGGGTGGAATTCCTCGTCCCTTCCCGGCGGGGAGGATACTGGATCAGTACGCAAAATGGCCTGGCGTTGCTCCGGGGCGGGCGCGTAACTACTTGGTCCGAGCGGGACGGCCTGCCTTCGAGCCGCGTCACCCAGATCGCCGAGGACTCCTCCGGCGTACTGTGGGCGGGGACGCACGCGGGCGCCGCCTATCTCGTTCCCGGGCAAGCGCGGTTCAACTCGGTCCGCGGCCTGCGCGGCCTGCGCATCGCCTCCGTCTTCATCGATTCGCGAAATCAGCCCTGGTTCGGCTCCGTGGGCTACGGCGTGTTTCGCCTGGATTCCGACCCCCTTACCGTTTTCAACACGAGCCACGGCCTGTCCGGAAACACGGTATATTTCATCATCGAAGACGACTATCGGCGCATGTACTTCGGCACCAACGCCGGAGTCACGACGCTGGATGGAAACCGTTTGTACACTTACACGACCGTCCAGGGGCTGGTTGACAACGAGATGAACTCGGGCGCCGCCTTCAAGGACAGGGATGGTTTTCTCTGGTTCGGTTCCATCGGGGGCGTCACCCGTTACGACCCTTCGACCCTGCCAATAAGTGCATCCAGGTCCGTCGATGTTCCCTTGCCCGGTGCGGTCATCCTTCATGAGATCCGGGTTGACAACCGGCCAGTCCCGGCCGCCGGCAGCTTGGAAGTCGGCCCGTCGGTTGGGTTTATCGCCCTCCGGCTCCTGTTCCCCAGTTTTCGAAACCCGGGACAAGTGCGCTATCGCTACCTTCTCAGGGGACTCGACAGCGCGTGGCACGAATCACTCGACGGCAACATCTCCCTGGCGGGATTGAAGGACGGCGATTACACTCTCCTGGCACAGGCGAGCGGAGGAGAAGGCAGATGGACACGGTCCCGGTCCGTGCTTTCCATCACCGTGGCGCCGCCGTTTTACCGAACGGCCTGGTTCTGGCTGCTGGCGCTGGCGGTCTCGTGGGCGACCGGCTACGCGCTGTACCGGTATCACTTGTACCAGGTCCTGGAACGGGAACGCATCCGTACACGGATCGCCTCGGATCTGCACGATGACATCGGGGGCAATCTTAGTGCAATCTCCTTGCTAAGCGACCTGGATAGAAAAACCCGCGCAGGCTCGGAGGTCTCCCAACTGAAAACCATTGCCGAACTGGCCCGCAGCTCCGTAGCAGCGATGAGCGAAATCGTATGGGCGGTGAACCCGGCACGGGATCACGGAGGCGCGCTGATGGATCATATCAGGGCTTTCGTGGAAACGACGGCCCGTCCGGCGGGCATCGCGATGGAGTTGCAGTTCGATGGAACCCTGGAAAAACTTCGCCTCGATCCGGACACACGACGAGACCTGTACCTCGTCTGCAAAGAGGCGGTTACTAACGCCGTCAAGCACTCCGGCTGCTCCTGTATCACGATACGGCTGCGCGCGGCGGACCGCGGCATGGAAATGGCGGTGATCGACGACGGGCGCGGTTTCACGCCCGAGGCCATGCATGGCGGCCACGGCCTGGAAGGAATGCGGCGTCGGGCGGAATCGCACGGCTGGCGCTTTGCCGTTAACAGCACGCCCGGCGGAACGGAAGTTCTCATCCGAACCGCGTCACGATGAATGATACTCTTATACTGAAGGAATCCGCGTAATGATTTCCGTCAACATCGTTGAAGACAACCACGAGTTCCGCTACGCGCTCCGGATGTCCATCGAATCCGAGCCGGACATGCGTGTCACCGCGCTCTTCGAGCGCGCGGAGGATTTTCTCGATCACTTGCGCGACGAGACGCCGGACGTGGTCATCATGGACATCAACCTGCCCGGCATTTCCGGCGTGGAAGCGGTGTACCGGCTGAAAGAACGCAAGCCCGGGATCGAGGTCATGATGTGCACCGTGTACGACGACGACGTCAACATCTTTACCTCGCTCCAGGCGGGAGCGTGCGGGTACATTCTCAAGACTTCGACCGTGGACGAGATCGTCTCGGCGGTGCGGGAAGCCGTGTCAGGAGGCGCGCCCATGACGCCCGGCATCGCGCGGAAGGCGCTGGGGTTCTTCCGCAATACCGCCCGGCCCGCTGTTGAGACCGCCGAACATCTCACGAAACGAGAACTCGAAATCCTCGACCTCCTGGGCGCGGGCAAGACCTACCAGCAAATATCAGACGCCTTGTTCATCTCGCTCGGCACGACACAGAGCCACATCAAGAACATCTATCGCAAGCTCCACGTGCACTCGCGCGCGGAAATCCACGCCCGCCTCAGTGTGACCAGACCCTCGCGGAAAAAGTAGGGCCTCCTTAATCTCAATTCATCGCTTGATTTGAATTTCCGCCAAGCCTGCGCGGCTCCACAACGGGCTTTTTCACAAATACCATATTCATGGGATTGATGGTGCCCCATGGTCCCGGTAGGTTTCATGTATGGCTGTTCACGCAAACCGGACCCATTCCAGCGACATGGACGCTTAATGCTCCCCAAGGGACTCTTCGGCGTCGTCTCAAGCGGCATGTTGAACTGCGACGAGATCAAGGCATTCGTCCTCTCCCGTTGCTCCGACGATGAGCGTTTTCATTTCATCCAGTCGCCCGGCGCGGACTGCATGCTCGGCATCATCACGTCAACCCTTTACCCGTATCGTTTCGCGCTTTCATCCTCGCCCGACAAGCGCATGCTCGGAGTTATCGACGGTGTTTGCTTTTCCCCGTCCCGCCTGGTATCGCAACCGCATCGGTTGATGGAACCCAATCTGTCCCTTCCGGGAGAGGCGAACGGCATGTTCAACTGCGCGGCGTGGGACGGGAAGCGCCTCCGCCTGCTTTCGGATCCCCTCTCCAGCACGCCCGTCTATTACCGCCGTCACGATGGACGGTTCGTCTTCTCTTCCTCTCTGGAATTACTCGCGCGGTTTCCCGGCTTCCCCGTTCCCGAATATTCGCCCGACGGGATGGCACAGTTCCTCTGCTGGCATGCGCCGCTGGACGGAACCACGGTGTTTGAACACATCTTCCGCCTTCGAGGCGCGGAGCTTCTCGACTATGAGAGCGACACCGGCATCCCGCAACGAAGGACGTATTGGACGGCACGGCTCAATCCCGACCACGGAACGGCAAGCCTCGCCCGGGCGGTCGAAGCCTTTACCAAAGCCGTTGATCGATCCGTTAAGGTTTCTCCCTCCCCCGTCTGCGCAGCGCTGACCGGCGGGCTGGATTCCAGGACCACGTGGGCCGTCCTGCTCTCTGGGCGTCACAAAGTGGACGCAGTAACGCACGCCATGCTGCCGGGTCACGACGTGTGCATCGCGGCCCGAATCGCCTCGACGCACGGGATCACTCACCACGTCCAGTGGATCCGGGAGGATTACATGGAAGAATTCAGCCGGCACGTTTCGGAGCTTGTCCGCCGAACCAGCGGCATGATAGCCGCCGACAACGCTCACCTTCCGTACATATACACGCGTCAAGCACCGTACACGGCAACAACTATCGATGGAGTCAACACGCACCTCGAGCGCGCGTGGCTGCTCCGGAGCCGGGCCAAACGCGCCAAGACGAAGGAGAGGCTGGCAGACTTGCTTTGGGTGATCATGTACAAACCGGGCATCCTTTCGCTGATGGATGACGACACAGCGTTTGAAATGATCGCCAGGGCAAAGCGCTGCCTGTACGACCTGGTGCCTGATCCCGCCGATCAACCATCGCCGGTAGCGGCTCTCGACATGTTCTCCATGACCCATCTGCTGCAAAATTTCGGGACCAACGCGGTCTGCCTCCAGAACCATTACAACCGCTTTATCACACCATATTTCGACCTCGATTACATCGAGGCAGTGTCTGAAGCGCCGGAAAACCTCCGCACGCGGGAGGCCGTGCAGGTCGAGATCATGAACGCTCACTGTCCCTCCCTCCTGGACGTCCCCAGAAGCTACAGCGACGTCAAGACGTTTGGCGGGAAATCGATGAGCCGTCGCCTCGTTCCATTGATACTGCACAAGGCGCTGGCGCGCGCGAACTTGAACCATTCCCCCGTGCTGTCGAGAATCGATTCGCATGCGCCCACCATGTCCTACGATCATCTCTTGCGGGCAATTGCTGACGATAACGGTGAAGAGCTTACGTCCCGGAACACTTTCCTTGAGCCGGACAAACTGCATGAATACTTAGCGGAATGCGCCCGCGAAGGAAGCAATGACGCCACGACCCTGCTTCGCCTTCTCACCATGCTGCATCCCGAATCGCCTCTCCAACCGCTGATGCATTTTCCGCGTCCCGGTAAGGGAACCCTTCGGGCCAAGCGGGAATCTATGGATTCCGGATCAAGTCCGGAATGATATCTTGCAGTCGAGTAAAACCGGGAGCCCGCGCGGGATACCGGTCACCAGAGATGTTCCACGTTCCAATCGTTCATTTCACGCAGGAGGCCGGAAT
>JAJRXL010000368.1 GCA_024276335.1 Bacteroidota bacterium | reverse complement strand
GCGATCATGATGTCCACGTCGCCGGTCTCGATAAGCTTCTGCCGCACCTTGGCCTCGTCGCGCCCGGCGCTGGAGGCCTGGGACGACATGACAAAACCGGCCCGACCTTTTTCATTGAGATAGCTGTAAAAGTAGCTGATCCAGATGTAGTTTCCGTTTGAGACCTTGTCCTTCTTGTTGACACCCGGAAGGCCGAAGGGCAGGCGCGGGTCGGTCTTGACTTTGTCGGCATCGATCTCGTCCACGTTGAAGGGCGGATTGGCCATCACGAAATCGGCCTTGCCGAGCAACTCGTGGGGGTCTTCGTAGTAAGTGATGGCTTTCTGGATGTCGCCTTCAAGTCCGTGAACGGCCAGGTTCATTTTAGCCAGGCGGATGGTAGTAGCGTTCTTTTCCAAACCATAGAAGGTCAGCTTCTCGACGGGATTCTGATGCATGCGTTTCACGAACCGGGCGCTCTGCACGAACATGCCGCCCGAACCGCAGGCCGGGTCCAGCACGATGCCGCGTTCGGGTTCCAGCACGTTGGCAATGAGCGATACCAAAGAGACAGGCGTAAAGAATTCACCGGCGTCATGCGCCTTCTGGTCGGCGAACTGTGTAAGGAAGTACTCGTAGATGCGGCCGAAGACATCGCCTTTGACCTTCTTCAATTCATCGGGGTTGAGTGTGCGAAGAAGCTGGCCAAGCACGGGGTTGTCCAGTTCCTGGTATTCGTTCTTCGGCAGAACACCGCACAGGTTCACGTAGTCTTTCTCGATGGAATCCATTGCCTCGATGATGGCCCTGGCGCGGTCGTCGCTGTCGGTGAGCGAGACGAGGTAGTTAAACTGCGCCTCCGGTCGCAGGAAGATCGAGCTCTTCTGGGAAAAGTCCGCCTTGGCCAGGGGCCGGGGCTTTCCACCGCGCCTGGGCAGGTTGGCTTCGATTTCGTCTTTCACGGCAAGGAAACGACTGTAAGCATGCCGCAGGAAAAGCAGGCCCATCACCGGCAGGAAGTACTCGTTGCTGGCGTAGTTCGAGTTCGCCCGCAACGTATCCGCCGCGCTCCAGAGGCGTTTTTCTATGGCTTCAATGTGTTCCATTTGTGGCAATGGTGAGAGTCGCTTTGTGGAATCCTCGGTAATGTATTCTTGCAATGATCCATGTCGTGCTTCGCAGGCATGACGCAAGCCAATTTAACAATGTCCGGACTGTGTAATACCACAAAACCCAAGCCGGGCATGGCGTCATACTCGCCGTGATTCAAATCATTGGCTCAATGTATCATACCACGGGGTGTTTTTCAAGCAAAATGCAGGCGGGAAGTGGCGCGGGAAAAATTTACGGATTGGCGAGTCGGACGACAGACCACGGACGACAAACGACGTAGTGGTGAGAGGAGTCGCCCGTAAAGCGGTCCCTCTCGCGAAGCGACCACGTCGTGGCGGGAAACCACCGACCACGGGAGAGCGATGCTAAATGATTTTCGGATGGGCGGATTTGCGGATTTGCGAATTGACGAATATCCACGAGCTACGAACTACGAACTACGAGCTAAACACATCCAAAATCTCCCCTTCCCCTTGTCTCCCCCTCTCCGTGTCTCCCCCTCTCCGTGTCCGCTCTCTCCGTGTCCGCTCTCTCCGTGTCCGCCCTCTCCAAGAAGCGCTCATACGCATCTACGCTCATACGCACTTACGCTCATACGCATCCACACCCTCATTCCGCCTTAAACGGCAAGGTGAAGTGAAACGCCGACCCTTCGCCCACGACGCTCTCCACCCATATTTCCCCGCCGAGAGAATTGATGATTTTCTTCACGATGGCCAGGCCCGCGCCCGTGCTGCCTTCCTCGTCCGCCGTCTGCAAGCGACGGAACAGCAGGAAGATTTCTTTCCGGCTCGCTTCCGGTATGCCGATCACGTTGTCCCGCACCACGATTTCCACCATGCCGTCATCCCTTTCTTCGGCGGTAATGACAACCTTGACGTTTTCCCTCGTGTTGTACTTGATCGCGTTGGAAATCAGGTTCTGGAATACCTGGCGCATGCGCT
This sequence comes from Bacteroidota bacterium, assembly GCA_024276335.1. Taxonomy (GTDB): domain Bacteria; phylum Bacteroidota; class Ignavibacteria; order SZUA-365; family JAADGX01; genus JAADGX01. Next base: position 997 of record JAJRXL010000368.1, on the reverse strand, counting down.
GGAGATCGGTCTTGATAACCGGCAGGGGGGCCGGGACACTGATCGTGACGTGGCGCTCTTCCATCCGTATCTGGAATTCCTGCTTGATCGAGTCGATCACCTGGTTGAGGTTGACGTCAACCTTCTCGCCCACAACCCTGCCGATACGGGCCAACTCCAGCACGTCGGAAATGAGGTGGTTCATGCGCTGCACGGAATTGACGATGATGTTCATCCATTCCGCGCTTTCGTCGGTAAGCGCGTCGGCCAGCTCGTCTTTCAGGAGCTCCGTGAAGCCCTCGATGGCAATGAGAGGCGCGCGCAGATCGTGGGAAATTGTGTAGGCGAACTGCTCCAGTTCCTTGTTCATCGCTTCCAGTTTTGCCGTCCGCTCGGAGACCAGGTGCTCCAGTTTATCGGAGTAGTAGGTCAGTTCCTGCGTGCGTTCCTCCACCAGCTTCTCCAGCTTCTGCGAATACTGCTGGAGCTGGAATTCCAGCGTCCTGCGATCGGTCATGTCCCTGACCACCGCGCAGTAGCGGGGTCCGTGCGAGGTATGGAAACGTGAACAGCGCACGTTGCAGTACAACACCTTGCCCAGCTTGGTGAACAGGATGGCGTTGAAATCGATGTTGCCTTCCCGCATGAGGCGGTCCATCCGACCGTGGACGGCGTTGTCCGGAACCCGCATCAGTTTCTGCCACGGTGCATCCTGCAGCTCGTGCTGCTCGTACCCGAACATCTGGGAGAACTGGTGATTGCACATGAACCGCGTGATGGGCAGGTCGAAAATGGCCAGCCCGTCCGGGGACGATTCGAACATCATGCGGAAGTGTTCCTCGGAGTCCCGAAGCTGGAGTTCGACCTTTTTATACCGGGAGACGTCGCGGATGATGCCGTTCACGTGGCTTACTTCGCCTTCCGCGTCAAACTCGAACGACTTGACGTCGCTGATCCAGATGGTTTCACCGTCTTTCCTGCGGAAGCGGTACTCCACTTCGAGCGGCCCGCAGCCAGG
>JAJRXL010000367.1 GCA_024276335.1 Bacteroidota bacterium | reverse complement strand
GAGGTCCCTTTGCCGCTGACGTCTCCCACGATGACCGTGAAGGTGTCTTTCTTCTCGTTGAGATAATCGTAGTAATCGCCGCCGACTTCGAAGGCGGGGATGGATTTGCCCGAGATGTCCAGGCCCGGAACGATGGGTGTAACCTGGGGAAGCGACGCCATCTGGATGCTGCGGGCGATGTCGAGCTCGTGCTTCAACCGCTCCTTCTCCGCCAGCTCCTCGTACAGGAACGCGTTCTCGATGGACACCGAGGCCTGCTTCACCGTGCTGGAAAGGAAGGCGAGGTCTTCCGCCTTGAACGTCGCTTCCGAGAGTTTCTCACCGATGAACAGGGCGCCGACAAGCCTTGCCTTGGAAAAAATGGGAATGATGTACTGGATCTCGTTCTTGCGAAAGTGTTCTTTCAATGGCTCCGGCAGGTAATCGACGTGAATCTCCGCCTTGAACTCCTTGATGACACGCACGAGGCGCTCGCCGTTCTCCCCGATGATGCGGTACCAATCCTCGTCATCGAATCCGATTTCCTGGTGGCAGGTGCACAGTTTTTCGTCTTCGAAAAACATCACGCCTGCCCGTTTCAAGTGCATGAGCTCGGCCAGCTTGTTAACAATGCCGCGGGCAAGGTCGATCATGGTGATGTTCGTGGCCATGACTTCCGCCAGTTCGCTGGCCGCCCGGCGGTAATCGTACTGTGACTGGTGGAACTTTCGGTCGATGTAGCGCTGTCCCGTTTTCCGGATGATCCAGCCGGCGTAAAAAACAATGATACCCAGGATGATGACGGTCACCTTTTCCATAACCAGCTTCTGCTCCGGGCCCGGGGGGATATCGAGCACCTGGACGTTGGAAGCCGTTACCAGGATATTAGGCAGGGGCAGGTCGAGGTTGGGCAGGAAGAAAAGAATCCACAGGACGAGGGATGCCATGCCCAGGCCCCACACCCATGTGGCGACGCTGTACTGGATGTTGCGACGTGGGCGAATGTTAAGGTCCAACAGGCGGTACCGCCCGATCGTGTAGAGATACGCCAGGGGAAGCAGCGCTTCACCGGCCAGCACGTAAATGAGCGAGACGGAATAGAATCCGAAAATCCGCATCAACAGGCTGGCCAGGAACATCAGGACCATCACGACGGTGGCGATATTGAGAAGCCGGGCCTGGCGGCGTTGCCGCTCGCTCCGGTCCGAACGGAATACCAGGGGGATCACCAGGACGTACAGGAGCAGTACGGCCAGGGCTATGTAGAAGAAGGAATTTTCTTCGGCGAAAACGAACGCGCCGACCGTTCCGGCCAACGCCAGCGCGTAAGGCGTGATGAGAACCCATTTCCTCCGGAGGAGCTCCCTGCGCTCCTTGGGGAAGTACAGGCGGGAATGAAACATGAGCGCGATACCGAAAAACACGGATACGACAAGGAGAATGCCCTTGATCTTTCCGAACATGGGGTAGTCCCCGATGCGCCACATGTAGATGGTGTTGATGAGCAGGCCGAAAATCAACAGAGCCAAGCCGGTATAGAACGCCGCCCGGATATGCGGGCGCTTGGCGGCGATGAAAAATCCAACCGCGATGTAAAGCAGTCCGCACAGGAAGACGGCAAGGTAATCGATGCTGATCCCCAGCCGGGCCAGGACGACGTGAAGGTTGATCCGCTGGTTGTTTCGGAGGACTTCGTACTCGAGTGTTTTGCCCGTTTTGCCCTTGCGCAGTATCGCATCCGCCTCCATGGCCTCCGAAAAACCCTTTCCGTTAATCTTAACGATGACGTCACCGGCGCGCATACCCGCGCGATCGGAAGCGCCGCCCTTTTCCACTTCTATCACGAAAACACTGGGCGGGATCTGGCGGAAGAAAGCCGAGGGCAGGTCTCTTTTGAGAACCCGGTGTGTAAAAATATTCTGCGTCGTAGGATGGAACACCGTCAGTCGCACTTCGGATGTATCGCGAAGGGTCTTAAGGATCGTGTCAGCCTCGCGGGCGCTGTCCACGGGGATGCCGTTCACGGCAATGAGGATATCACCCGCCTGCAGGAAGTGCACCTCCTCGTCGCCGCCGCTGGAGCGGGAAAGGTGAATGGGTTTCGTGATGTAGATATTGGATGGGGTGGTGGTAAATAAATTCTCGTCCGTGGGCGACGAGGATACCAGGTAGAAATGATACACGGTAAACGCCGACACGGCCAGCCCCAGGAGCCAGGCAATAATGCGTACGTGGTATGTCCGATTTTCAAAATTCAGCATGTGTGTGCATCTCGAACGTCGCGGTGGAAAAGCCGCTCGATCCACGTACGGGAAAAAACAGGCAATGTTGTCCACGGGAGAGAAAAGTGCCCTCCAGGTTTCCTCGGCGGAACATCACACCGGTCACACGAACGATCCCGCGATGAAATACCCCCATGCATCACTTTGACAAAAATTCGTTTCCGCTCAGGAGCATGTCGATCATAATTGTCATCTGTTCGGCCATGTTCGGGCCCTTGAACCCGATTTCCTTGAACTGGATTGCGCCGTCGCGGTCGATGAAAAACTGCGT
>JAJRXL010000366.1 GCA_024276335.1 Bacteroidota bacterium | reverse complement strand
TTCATGACCCTGTCGTTCCTGGCGCTGTCGCCCATCCCCGCGCTAAAGGTCACCGACCAGGGATTGGTTGACGCGGTTCGGTTCCAGGTGATCGACCTGTTCGAGCAGCGGACGAAATGATCGCCCGCCGGACGACACGAATGAATTCCGAGAACGGAGGTTGAGCAACCGCTCGTCATGACTCCCTTGATGAAACAATATCGCCGGATCAAGAGCCAGTATCCCGACGCCTTGTTGCTGTTCCGGATGGGGGACTTTTTCGAGACCTTCGAGGAAGACGCCATCACTGCTGCGAAAGTCCTGGGCATCACCCTGACCAAGAGAGCCAACGGCGCGGCGGCGGAAGTGCCGCTGGCGGGCTTCCCGCACCACGCGCTCGATTCGTACCTGCCCAAGCTGGTTCGCGCGGGTTACCGGGTCGCCGTTTGCGAACAGCTCGAGGATCCGAAATTTGCGAAAGGGATTGTCAAGCGCGACGTGGTGGAAGTGGTGACACCGGGAGTTGTCTTTACGGATAAAATCCTGGAGCACAAGAAAAACCACTACCTCGCGGCGATTGCCTTCGGCAAGGAACACGCGGGGATGGCCTTCGTCGATGCTTCGACGGGGGACTTCTTTGCCGCGGAAATCCCGTACCGCGTTCTGCGGGACCAGCTCGAAGCGCTGAATCCAAGGGAGATTCTCCTGAAGCGCGAGGACGAGGAACGCTGGAACGAGCTCATCGGGAAGTACCCGCTCTCGGCGGTGCTGACGAAGATCGACGACTGGGTGTTCACGCGCGACGTCGGTTACGAGCTGCTGGCGCTGCATTTCAGGACCCAGACGTTGAAGGGATTCGGGATCGACGACCTGCATGAAGGCATTATCGCCGCCGGTGTGGCGATGCACTACCTGAAAGAAACGCAGAAAGCCAACCTGCCGCACATCCGATCCATACGGCGGTTCTTTGCGGAGGATTACATCACCCTGGACGCGGCTACCCGCCGAAATCTCGAAATCACGGTTTCGATGAGCGGAGAGGGCCGGGAGGGAACCCTGATTTCGATCCTGGACAAGACGCGCACTTCGATGGGGGGCCGTCTGTTCAAATCCTGGATCACGCACCCGTTGAAGCGCGTCGATGAGATCCGCTTTCGCCAGCAAGGGGTGAAGGACCTTGCCGATCACCCGGAGCAGTTGGAAATCGTTGCCCGCCTGCTGGATGAAACCGCTGATTTCGAGCGGCTGATCGCCCGCGTGTGCACGGGGAGGGTCACGCCGCGCGAGCTCCTGAATCTCGGCGGCAGTTGTCGCCGGCTTCCCATGATCAAGAAGGCCCTCGGTTTTGCCGCCGCGCCCGTGCTCGTTTCGCTGGTCGAGCAAATGGAGGACCTCGAGGACGTGGCCGATCTCATCGATACCGTGATCGCGGACGATCCTCCCGCGTCGGTCGGCGACGGGCGCACGATCCGCGCGGGATTCCACGCCGAGCTGGACGAGATACGGGACATCGCTCTCCACGGCCGGGAGTGGTTGGAGGAATACAAAACGCGCCTGCGCAAAGAGACGGGCATCACCTCCCTGAAGGTTTCGTACAACAAGGTCTTCGGGTACTACATCGAGGTCTCGAAGGCGAACATCGACCGGGTGCCCGACGGATTCATCCGCAAGCAGACACTGGTCAACGCCGAACGCTACATCACCGAGGAACTGAAATCGTTCGAGGAACGGGTACTGACCGCCAAGGAACAGATCGCCGTGCTGGAGAGCGAGCTGTTCAACGAGTTGCGGCTCTCCATCGCGGATCACACGGAGCGCATCCAGAAAGTCGCGCGGGCGGTCGCGGTGCTCGACTGCCTGGTGGGGCTGGCGTTGGCGGCGATAGAGCATCGCTACACCTGCCCGGAGATCGACGACTCCGACAGCATAGAAATCACGGCCGGCCGGCACCCGGTGGTCGAGCGGCTCTTGCCACCGGGGGAGAGATTCATACCCAACGACGTGCATCTCGACTCGACGCGCCAGATCATGATTATTACCGGCCCGAACATGAGCGGGAAGAGCACCTACCTTCGCATGGCGGGACTCATTGTTCTGCTGGCCCAGGTCGGGAGTTTCGTTCCGGCGGCCAAAGCGCGGATCGGGGTCGTGGATCGCATCTTCACGCGCGTGGGGGCGTCGGACAACATTGCTGCGGGCGAGAGCACGTTTCTCATCGAGATGCAAGAGGCCGCGAACATCCTCAACAATGCCACGCCCGCGAGTCTCGTCCTCCTGGACGAGGTCGGTCGGGGCACCTCTACGTTCGATGGCATTTCGATCGCGTGGGCCATTACCGAGTACCTCCATGAAGCGCCGCTCGTGCGCGCGAAAACGATGTTTGCCACACACTACCACGAGTTGAACGAGATGGCGGAAATATTTCCGCGCATCCATAACTACAAGGTGGAGGTGAAAGAGTATGGCGACAAGGTGATATTCCTGCGCCAGGTTTCACCGGGGACGGCGGATCACAGCTATGGTATCCAGGTCGGCCAAATGGCGGGATTGCCGGATTCGGTCACCCGGAGGGCAAAAGAAATACTGCGCACCCTGGAAGGACAGGATCTCACGGTGTTGGCCGATTCTATTGACGAGGAAGGAAAAGTACGGATTCGCGCCCAGCGCGGGCATCCGTTCCAGATAAGTCTTTTCGAGGCGACCGAGACCGAGTTGAAGGATCGCGTCGCTCAACTGAACCTCGACGATCTCACGCCGATCCAGGCGCTCCAGCTCTTGCACGAGCTGCAGAAGCTGGCCCGCGGATCGTGAGGCGTTTGCCCGCCGATTGTCCCCTTTATGGCATGACGAACTTCAGGTTGTCCGGGCGCAAGGTCAGTACCGCGCAGGGAGCCTTGCGAACGACTTTCTCGGCAGTACTTCCAAAAAGCACGTTCTCGAAAGCCGAGTGCCCGTGCGTGGCGATGATGATCAGGTCGATGTCCTTTTCGCGGGCGTACTTCACGATTTCCACGAAGGCCTTTCCCGTCTTGACCTCGGTCTGAACCGCAACACCTTTTTCCGTCGCGGAAGCTGCCAGTTCCCGGAGTTTCTTTTCGCCGTTGCTTGTCAATTCCATTTCCATGTTGGGCACCGTTACCTGCCCAAAACTGAAATCCGCCGGGTAAATCACCGGTTCGACAATGTAAAGCAGGGTCAGATCAGCCTTGAAGATGCCGGCGAAATCAACGGCAAAATCGAGAGCGTTTTTCGATGGTTCGGAAAAGTCGATCGGGACGAGAATGTGCTTGATGTTTACCATGTCAGTGCTCCCTCCGTCAGGTCGAACAAAATTATACCGGTAAATGGCTACGCTCTTTCCCGCGCCGAGTTATCCAGGAAAGACACTGCAATATTGGTTACCCGCTGATAAAAATCAATCCGCAAGGAAAGAACAATCAAAGGAAGCATGCGTGGATACTTGTTATGGAGCGCAAGGCATCAATGCGAGGAGGCCCGTGGATTCCCGCGTGCGCTGAACCGGCGTGATAGGCAAGGAAGCTTCCGAGAACCTGTCGTCGCTAAGCTTGCACCCGCAGCAACTTGTGAATATCGACGAGATTGCTTCGTCCATTTTCGGCGGAGACGCAGCGACAACGAATGGACTGTGCCCTAATCGGCCCACGCAAAAAAGAAAGAGCCCCACCATGCAGCGAGGCTCTTTCGTGCAGCGAGATGATGTATTCTTAGGTTATCGTGCTAAAGACACCTTGTAGGTCGCCACACCGGTCGTCGAATAGAGGTGGATCAGGTAAAGACCCGAGGGCAACTGATCCGCCCTGAAGGTGACGTTGTGAACGCCGGCGGGCAGCAGGACGTTCTGCATCATGGTGGCAACTT
>JAJRXL010000365.1 GCA_024276335.1 Bacteroidota bacterium | reverse complement strand
CGCTGAGGTAATCGCCCGCAAACAGCTTTAAATCCGCCGGAACAATGTCGCCTAACCGCACGCGTACGACGTCCCCGGGAACAAGCTCTTTCGCTGATATTCCCAGCCATTTCCCGTCCCGCAACACCCGCGCTTTTAATGCTAATTTCTTCTTCAGTAAATTAATCGCATCATCCGCCTTGTATTCCTGCCAAAAGCCAACTACGGCGTTCAAAAGAAGCAATGCAAAAATAACCCAGAAATCCTCCCAATGATTAATAGCCGCCGACAATATGGCCGCTACCTCAATCATCCACGGTATAGGTCCCCAGAAATAACTCAGGAACTTGAGAATTGGGTTGACTTTTTTCTCCGAAATATCGTTGAATCCGTATTTTTCGATGCGTTCTTCTACCGAGGACGTCGTAAGCCCGTTTTTGCTCGAAGAATATGTCTTGAACAAATCATCAACTGACAGTTTTTTAATCTCGGAGATGTCTAATATGATTTCATTCATCGCTAATTTTGACTATTTGATATCATGAATTCTTTTGAACATAGTCGTGCACTGTGTAAGGAAACAGAAGTTCATCCCCTTGTCGTGGCTTACATCTTCTCCAGGTGGCGTAATATGTACGTCAATGTTCATTTTTTATTCTATCCATCAAGAAAGTGCTGAGGAGATATGCTCTTTCAGCGCAATAAATATAAATAAACAGCCCCAGTTGTCCAAATGCAGCGTATTTCCACAAGAATTTCTAAAGATAACAAGGCGCATACAGTGCAGTGTCGTTCGCTTCGTATCGTTTTCAGCCACCGTGGCATTCGCTGCAATTCGTGTCTTTCCATGCTTCGTCTATGTCAACGGGATGCTTGTAATTAATACCCCCAAGCGATATCCTGATGGAACTATTTTCGAATTTCTGAGCGAGAATAACATGACAAGAGTTGCAATCCCTCGTGAGCGTTTTTCCGTCCTCACTCACATGTTTCCCGTCGTGGCATCGAAAACAACCGTCTGAATATAAATGCCCTATATTATCCGGGTATTTTGTCCAGTCCACGTTCATCGAAGGGAAATAATTCCTTCGGTATTCCTTTTGTAGTTCGCCTATCGCGTTTTGTATTTCTTCTTTTTTCGATGACGCGACTTGCGGATAATGCGACTCATAATACGAACTGACAACGATTTCAATACTATCCAGACCATTCTGCTTTGTCGTGTAGCCCTTGTCAAGTACCTCTACTGCAAGGGATTTCATGTCCGGCAAGCCTGCGTCAATCCACCCGATGGACATGAGTTCGTTTACCAGGCTGGAGGGATTTCTAAACAAGTGAGAGGGACGGTTGTGGCAGTCGATACAATCCATCTTCCTTATCGCATCTGTATCCATTTTGCTCTCGTCAAAATCCGTTTCCGTACTTTTATAAATGACACTTTCTCCATTCTCGTTCGTACTTTTTATCCAGGGGATAACCTGCCTTTTATCGTCCGATGCATAATACTCAATCTTGTTGTCGATGTTCATGTGCCAATGAATGCCTGAGGTAGGGCCCGATTCTATATTACCGCCTCCGATCTTCAACAGCAGGTCGATTGACCAATGCGAGTTTTCGTCATCGGACATATAATACGTCTTCTTCATCATTTTTTCACTAAAGAAAACTTTCGGCCAGTGGCATTGCTCGCACGTTTCCTGTGCGGGCCTTAAATTGCTGATCGGGATTGGAATGGGCTTTGGATACTTATTAAACAGTACGGCATACAACTGGTATGCACCGGACAACTTGGATCGTACATACCATTGTGCCCCGGGACCTATATGGCATTTGACACAATCAACTCTTGCATGAGGCGAATATTCATAGGATGTGTACTCGGGATTCATAACTTTATGGCAGATTGTGCCGCAAAATTCATTGGAATCGGTGTATTCATACGCTTTAAAACTTCCAAAAGCGGAAAACAGAATAAGAAACAGTAAACCGGACGAAAAATATAATAAGAGTTTGCGATGTACGGGATTATTTAAATCGATTACCGGGAGTGTCCTTTCACGCTGTAATCCCTTTTTTATCAATTTCCGTTCTCTTTTTATGCCGTAAAACATCAACAGGATTCCAATGAGCATGAAGAACGGAAGAACGATAAATGTAATAATACCCATATAGGGCTTTGTTTCCGTGGCCAACAATTCAATTATCGTAAGGAACAGTATGAGGCCGAAGCTTATAATAAAGACCGCGAATCCGGTTAGTGTAATCGTGTTATATACGATTGGAGGGAATAATCTTTTCATGGTATTTGTTTCGTTTTTATAGTTAACCTTTCCGTTATTATTCCGGGGTTTGATTCAATACATGGAGGACATGACGGTTTGGCCACGTATTCATCGCAAATTCCAAGGGGAGATTAATGCGACCGGCCATCTTCCGGTCAGATGGAGCTTCGCCGCGCCAGGAATGACGGTAATGTAATCACTCATCCCGTGGCTCCTGCCCTGTACCGTGACAGTTCGGACATTCGACCGGCCTGACGAGACCAAGCGTAACAGCTAACCTGATGGACACTGGTAATTCCTCCCAATATTTCCATGACTGTTTTTCGCCATCATCAACACGTTTCCAGCCGAGACATTGCTTGCACGCGTTGTCGCCTTTGTAAACATCTATAATTGACACTGAACACCCTCCCCCGCATGAAGCGGTATAAAGTCCAGGTTCAGAGATTGGACTCGCCCAGGAGCCTACTGTTCGCTGAATCGTTTTATTATTCCTCGTTTCTGACATCCTCGTAGCCGGGTAATTCCCGGTTCGTTCGAACAAGGGAAATTCCCTCTTGTAGACCAGCGACAAGGGAACGGCGGAAATCGTAATATCCGGCACGCCGGTCAACCCCGCCTCCGCTAACTCGTCTTTTCCGGGTCTCCGGGCGAGCGATTCCCCCGTACCGTGGCGATCGTCTTCCCCGGTCCGGCGTCGTTTGCACCGGTTCTTCGGCGGAAGCGCGCGTCGCTCGTCAGACGCGGCCCCGGCATGCTCCGGCCCGACGACGTGGGCAACGACATGCTCCACGTCGATCGACCCATATGCACTTTTGGATTAATTCGCCCTTCCAGACTCCTTGAAACGATACCAAACCGGCAATTTAAGCGACCCGGGCAATGTCGTAACCCGTGGGGCACCTTCCCGCTTGCCGTGCTCTTCAACCTGTCTCTCTGCATATTCGATACCGCTTGCAATCCGGTTATTTCCTGGCCCGATACTCTTCTCCTTCCTTCCCGTACAACGCTCTCTCTTCTGATCAGGCCATCCAGTTGTTCACACACGAAACCCCATCTTTCTCTTCAGCTCACTTTCCAGCACTTCAATCCCATTTCAAAGGGATGAGTATTGTAAAAAGAACTTATATTCCCCGCTTGAACCGTCCCCTCTCAGTGAGTTTCAACCCAACCTAAACAATAAATCACCGGATATCAAGAGACTTCACGTTGAAAAACGGCAACGATCGGGCGGAAAAAACGATTTCGAATGTACGCGCGGATCTCCCCACAACGGGTGTCCTCGAGAACAGGAAGAACGGCATGATATCCGCCGCCAGGGTCGGATGCGTGTCCTGCAAATGCACTTTTAGCGGTGCGGGCGGGCAAAGACATGCTGTTGCCGATTCACGCCGCCGGGCACCTGCAACCACGTCGCACCCCCTGTCAGGCGATGTTGCGCTGCTGGCGACACCACTGTTCCAGGGTCGTCGTTGGAGCTCCAAGCAGGCTGCTCGCTTCCGAAGGGTCACCGCCTTCACCCACTTTTTCGAAGAAATGCATCAAGTCGGCGACGAGTTGTAGTTCCGGATTGAAGGATACTTTGCCGACCAATGACAGGAGCCAAATCGGAACCGAAGAGACTTTAACATCCGGGTGCACAATTGAGCAGTACGTGTTGATCGCCTCCGCCATGGTGAACGCTTCGGGCCCGTAAAGGAAAAGTCGCTTGTTCGCCGCTTCCGGTAGTTGAAAAGCCTTGGAAACCATTTTTGCGTAATCGTTTGCGGCAAGCCAGTGCAAACGGTGCGGCTGTTTCCCGATCACGGTGGCCCTTTTTCCCCTGACGGCAAGAGACAGCGATTCCATAATATGCGTGGCGCAAAAAATCGTATAGGGAATGCCGCTTTCCCGGATGGCTTTCTCCGATCGCAGCTTGGCCCTGACCATTGGAAACCACGCATTCTCTTCAAACGTCGCCGCGCCGGACAAGTACGTAATACGCTGTACTCCCTTGCTTGCGGATACCTTGGCAATGTTGGCCGTGCCTCCATATTCGATCCGGTCGAAATCCTCGGCCTTCGGTCCGCCCCTCAAGTTAATGTGGACACCGAAGCACCCGTCCACGGCGCTTTCCAACGAGGAAGGGTCTTCGACGTCACCTTTATAATAGACGAATGAATCTCCGAGCTTCGCTCTGGCTTTCTCCGGGGATCGCGCCAGGACACGAACCTCATACCCGTCTGTATGTAGTTGCCTGGCAACCGGTGTTCCGAGCATTCCGGTCGCGCCGACAACGAGGATGGTTTTCTTCATTACCGTCATCTCCTTCTTTCCATGCGTAAATGTGCATAACGCTCGAATTAACCTTCCGACAACATGACGAATCAACCGTTCCCGGAAAGGCGGATCAAGCCGTTTCAGATCGCGGAGAGCCGGCGTGGGACAGGTTCAACTTGATGTTATGCGATGATCAAAGCCCTAAACCCTTGGCGACTCCTTCACCGTACGCCTTGTCGGCTTTGTAAAAATGAACGACCATTCTTTCCTGTATTTCTTTCGAGACGTTCTTGAGCGTGCCGACGATATTTGTGATCAGTCTTGCCTGTTCGTCCGCCGACATCAAGCGGAACAGTTCCCCCGGCTGGACGTAGTCGTCGTCCACGCCTCTCTTTTGCTCATACCGGTCGGCGTCGCCGGAAATTTTCAACGGCGGTTCTTTGTACGCGAGGTCCGCCTGCGGGCCGCCAAAACTGTTCGGCTCGTAATTCACGGACGCGCCGCCATTGTCGCCACAGCACATGTAGCCGTCGCGCTGGTAGGTGTTCACTTCCGTGGCGCGCGGACGATTTACGGGGAGCTGTTCGTGGT
>JAJRXL010000364.1 GCA_024276335.1 Bacteroidota bacterium | reverse complement strand
CTATTCATACCCCTCCAGATTCAGTAGAGGTTGCTTGTATACCTGCCGCTTATGGAAAGATATATCCCGGCAATGAATAATGGAAAAAATTTCTTCGCGGGGATTGCGAAAATTGCAGATTTTTCTCCCTTACGTCGTGAATAGCGCGCGCGTTACCGCTTTATTTGCGCCACGAACTTGTCCACTTCGGGCAAGCCGCCCTGGAAGATCAAGTAACCATTGTACGGTTCCCGGTCGGTAATTTCCCCGTTGATGGGCGTAAGCATGAGACGCTTGATTTCATCGGGGTCCTCGGATTGGGCCAGGGCCCACCCGAGCTTGACGTAGGCGACTTCGGGAAGCATGTTGGCGGTGGGGATGACACCGAGTTCCATCATCTCGCGTCCGGTTTCGTACACGTACATCTGGACATAGCCCCACAATGTCTGGACGGTCATGTACACGGCCACGCCTGCCTCTTGGCAGCGCTTCAGCGCGGGATAGAGAGGCTTGTTGACGTGTCCGAGCCCGGTGCCCGCGATGACAATACCACGGTAGCCGTTTGCGATCATGGAGTCGATCATGTCCGGCTTCATATTGGGATAATAGTACACGATCCCGACGCGGTCGTCAAAGACGGGTTTGATGCGCACTTCCTTATCTTCGCGCCGATGGTTATAATCCTCACGTAAATACGTAAAACCTTCACGATCGACCTTGGCCAAGGGGATATCGCCGATGGTGCGAAATGTCGAGCGGTAACTGGAGTGCATTTTCCGGACGCGTGTACCGCGATGCAGCAGGCCGTACTGGTCCGAAGTCGGCCCGAACATGCACACCATCACTTCGGCGATCTCGCACTCAGCGGCGGTCTTGACGCTGTGAATCAGGTTCAGCGCAGCGTCGGAGGACGGGCGGTCGCTCGACCGCTGGGAGCCCACCATGACGATGGGAACGGGGGAATTCTGCACCATGAACGAGAGCACGGCGGCGGTATGGTGCATCGTATCCGTCCCGTGTCCAACCACGATGCCCTGCACGCCTTTCTCGATTTCTTTCCCGATTTCTTCGGCCAGGCGGATCCACTGTTCGGGTCCCATGTTTTCACTGAAAACGCCGTAGAGTTTTTCCGTCTCCAGGTTACAGATCTCCGCCAGCTCGGGGACGGATCCATAGAGCTCACCGGGAGTAAAGGCCGGAATGACAGCGCCGGTGCGATAATCGAGCCGACTGGCGATCGTGCCGCCTGTACCGAACAGCTTGACACGCGCCCGGCCGGGAGCATAAGGGAATTCCTTTTCCGGGATCTTGTAGTGCGCTTCTTTATAGCCTTTTTCCTCCAGCTTTCGAATGCGATTGACGTTGACCCCGATATTGTAACCCGTAATCATTTTCAGCACGATGTGTTCGCCGTCCGCGGTCTCGGATCGCGGCAGGATGATGCCGCGGAACGTGTCCTCGTCGGTGGTGACTTCAGCGTCACTCCAAACCCTGACGTGAAAATGCTTCAATGTCTCCAGCGCCCTGCCGTGGTAGCCCTTGTATGGATTGTCTGTGGTCATCGCCCTTATGATCAATTATGAATAGGTGTTATGATCTCGAATCTCGGATTTGACGAGGCCTGAAAAAAGTTGACGGAACGATGCTCCATTAATCATGTACCGCGCTTCCGGAGCGTGACGAGTCCGATCCTTGAAACAGGGACATCGCGTCCATGGGGTGCCGGGAGATTTTTGAAACAGTTACCCGTTGACCGTCAATCTTCTTGCTGACGGGTTGTTTCGGCGTGGTACCGAGGTTTCGTTGTTGCCGCAACGGTCCCTTTTCTCTTGTTGTGAGTATCTCCTCGTTTCTCATCGTTTCCCCCAGAATCTATTGTACGAAATTTAGGCAACTTATTTCAGGCAAGGACCCCCGATTGGCTGTTGAAGCGGAACGGAAAATCTTATACTTTAAGGGACAATGCTGTCATGTCCATTCAGAAACGGGCCATACCATGATTGACAAAATTGAAGAACTGCTTGGTGACGAAGCACGACTCTTGCTCGAACACACGTGCCAGGGAATTCCCAGGGACCAGCTCCACTTGCCTGGTCCGGGTTACGTGGACCAGGTCTGGCAGATCAGCGATCGCCCAATACCGGTCCTGGTCAACATGCATCGTCTTTTCAATACCGGGAGACTGGCGGGAACCGGCTACCTCTCGATCCTGCCCGTTGACCAGGGGATCGAGCATTCGGCGGGGGCCTCGTTCGCTCCGAATCCCATTTACTTCGATCCGGAGAACATCGTCAAGCTCGCCATCGAAGCCGGCTGCAACGGTGTTGCTTCCACACTGGGCGTCCTCGGTTCCGTCGCCCGGAAGTATGCCCACAAGATTCCGTTCATCCTGAAGATCAATCATAACGAGCTGCTGACGTATCCCAACACGTACGACCAGATACTGTTTGCCAGCGTGGACCAGGCGTTCGACATGGGCGCGGCGGCGGTAGGAGCCACCATTTACTACGGATCCGAGGACTCGGATCGTCAAATCCAGGAAATCTCGGAAGCGTTCCAATACGCGCACGAACTGGGCATGGTCACTATCCTCTGGTGCTATCTCCGGAACCCCGCGTTCAAGGCGGACAAGGATTACCACGTATCGGCCGATTTGACCGGCCAGGCGAATCACCTCGGCGTCACGATCGAAGCCGATATCATCAAGCAGAAGCAGCCGGAAAATAACGGCGGGTTCACTGCTCTGAAGTTCGGAAAGACCAGCCCCTTGGTGTACGAGAAACTGACCTCCGATCATCCCATCGATCTCTGCCGCTACCAGGTGGCGAACTGCTACATGGGCCGGGTGGGCATGATCAACTCCGGCGGTGCTTCCGGCGCCAACGATCTTGCCCAGGCCATTCGCACGGCGGTAATTAACAAGCGCGCGGGAGGGATGGGCCTCATCATGGGGCGGAAGGCTTTCCAGAAGCCCATGGAAGAAGGCATCTCGCTGATCCACGCCGTCCAGGACGTGTACCTCAGCCGGGATGTGACCATTGCCTGAGACGATGTAAACCGTTTTGTGCCCCGCCTGGCGACAACCATCGGCGGGGTTTTCTTTATCCGTTACCGAATTTTTTCTGAACGGTGATGCAAACGCTGAAGCAGCTATTTCGGAATCATTTTGGAATCGAGCCGGAGAAGATCGTACCGCTGAAACAGGACGGGTCGGCTCGCCAGCTCTATCGCATGGGTGTGGACGGAATTTCGGTTATCGGTGTGGACGGGAGCAATCCCGCGGAAAACACCGCGTTTCTTGGCTTTACGCGTGCCTTGCGCGGCGTAGGACTACCGGTGCCGGAGATCATTGCCGTTTCGGGTGATTCCCTCTATTACCTGGAAGAAGATCTCGGTAACGTTTTGCTCCATGACTGGGTACGGGAAAGGCGGTCGGGCAATGATTTCACGGCGGAGGCACGGGAGATGTACGGGCGGGTGCTGCGGGAATTGACGCGTTTCCAGATCGATGCCCGCGACGCGATCGATTACGATTTGTGTTACCAGTATCCCTCGTTTGCCGACGAAACCATTACCGGGGACCTCCATTACTTCCGGGACAAGTTCCTGGACACGTTGGTACCGGGGATGATACATCCGTTCAAGCTGGAAATGGATTTTACCGCATTGAAGCATCATCTTGTTCAAGAACCCTGCGAGTATTTTCTCTACCGGGATTTTCAGAGTCGCAACATCATGATCCGCGACGGTGAACCGTTCTTCATCGACTACCAGTCGGGCAGGCGAGGGGCGTTGCAGTACGACCCCGCGTCGCTGCTGTATGATGCCCGGGCAGAGCTTCCCGAGGATTTCCGGGAAGAGTTGGTCGAGACATACCTCGCGGAAGCGTCACGGAAAACACGGCTTGATGCGGCCCGGTGGAAAGCGTTCTTTCCCGCCTTCGCCCTCGTACGCGTTCTCCAGGCGCTGGGAGCATTCGGCAACCTGGGATGGTGGCAGGGGAAAGCGGATTTCACGCAGGGTATCCGGCCGGGATTGAAAAATGCAATAGCCCTCGCTCGAAGAACAGGCGCTTCGCTGCCGGAGTTGGAGCATGCCCTGGAGTCTGCCTTGGTGGCTTTTACGCGGGAAGAGCAGTCGGCGCCCCGCCTGACCGTGCATCTGTTTTCCTTCAGTTACCACTTCGGAACCATGCCGATTGACCCGGCAGGCAACGGGGGCGGGTTCGTGTTCGACTGCCGATGTCTTCCCAACCCCGGAAGGCTGCCTGAATTCGCCGACCTCACCGGCAGGGATCTCCCGGTGCGGAATTTCATCCAGAAGTCGCCGGAAACAGGTCGGTTTCTCGAACACGTGATGAAAGTGTGTCACCAGGCCGTGGAAAGGTATCTCGAAAACGGATATACCGACATCTATATCGCCCTGGGATGCACGGGCGGGCAGCACCGCTCGGTGTACTGTGCCGAACGGGTTGCGCAATTCATCGGCAACCGCTGGCCACGCTCCGTGCAGATCAACCTGTCCCATGCATCGCCATTGATGGGGGAGCGCACATGACAGTATTCATCCTGGCGGCGGGAAAGGGCACCAGGCTGGGATCGCTTACGGATTCCCTGCCCAAGGCGCTTGTTCCCCTGGGCGAAACCGTCATGCTGGATGCGCTGATCAAAAGGCTGGCGCGATTCGGCGTCACGAACATCATTCTAAATGCCCATCACGCGGCGGACAAATTAGCACGTCACGTCAGGGAAGCGTCGTATCCGGCGCCGGTGACCGTGGTGGAGGAGACAAGCCTTTTGGGCACGGGGGGCGCGATCCGGAATGCCGCCCCGTACTTCCCGCAAGGCGAACCCGTTCTCGTGCACAACGTGGATATCCTTTCCGACATCGACCTTGACGCGCTCTGGAAAGCCCACGCCGATGCGGATGCGTTGGTGACCCTGGCGGTGAACCGGCGCGAGACCGACCGGCCCATTCTGGTTACCGACGACATGCGGTTCGCCGGGAAGGCTGCATGGATTCCGGAAAATGAGCACGGCGCTTTCCGGAAAGTCGGCTACACGGGCATCCAGGTTATCTCGCCCGGAGTCCTGCGGTTTTTTCACACGGGCGCTTATGACGTGTTCGAGTGCTACCGGCATGTATTGGAGGGAGGAGAAACCATTGCCGTCCACGATATCGGGGATGCTTTCTGGATCGACCTGGGCACAGTCGAGAATCTCCGCAAGGGAATAAAATGGCTCGAATCCACGCGGCGATCCATCGCGTAGGACGATAACTTTTAGCCTGCAATGTGCAATCAAACCATAGACAGGAAAAACAATGAAAACGTATTCGAAAACACGATTAACCGTATCTCTCGTGATGTTCGTATGCCTCGCGCTTTTTCCGGGTTGCTCGCGGCATTCGGTCGAGCGCTATATCGCGCCCAAGCTGGCAGGCATGCATTTGGGCCAGGTGATAAAGGGAGACCAGGCCGAGAGGATCATTACAAAACTTCACGCCGATCTGGCTATGGAGGGAGAGAGCGCTATCGCCACCTATAGCAACAGGCAGTACAAGAGCGTGGTTTACCTGACGCTTTTTGAATCGGCGGAAAAGCCTGATACGCTTGCGCGGTCAATGGTGGTGAAGATCGCGGCAGGTGGCACTCCGTTTCCCGAGCCCATGATGCGGGCGGACGTAGCGGGTGTATGGCAGATGGAAGGCGAAAAAGAGATGAACTACATCGTAGTCCGGTCCAAATTGCTGGCGTGGCTGACGGTCGACCGCCCGGTGGGAGAAGCGTTTCTCCAGGATTTCCTGGGCTGGATTCCCGCGGAAAGGCCGTAAAGCAAACCGCCGGATCCCTGGAGGAACCCGGCGGTTACATCTTTGTGTGCAGGGGATGCGACTGGCATCATCCGCAGCACGGCACAATTTACATGCGTTCTATAACCGCAGTGCCAAATTCCGAGCATTTTACCTTCGTGGCGCCTTCCATCAAGCGGGCGAAGTCGTAGGTGACGATCTTGTCCTTGATGGCGTTGCTTATTCCCTTGACGAGGAGATCCGCCGCCTCGTTCCAGCCCAAGTAACGCAACATCATTTCCCCGCTCAGGGTCAGTGAGCCAGGGTTGACCTTGTCCTGTCCCGCGTATTTCGGAGCGGTACCGTGCGTGGCTTCGAAAATCGCCTGGCCGGTTTCGAAGTTGATATTGGCGCCGGGGGCGATTCCGATGCCTCCCACCTCGGCGGCAAGGGCGTCGGAGATGTAATCGCCGTTCAGGTTAAGCGTGGCGATGACGTCATATTCGTTTGCCCGCGTCAGGATCTGTTGCAGGAATGCGTCGGCGATGACATCCTTGATGATGATACCGTTGTCGAGTTTGCACCAGGGACCGCCGTCCAAGAGTTTCGCTCCGAATTCCTCCCGCGCCAATTCGTAACCCCAGTCGCGGAAACCACCCTCCGTGTATTTCATGATGTTGCCCTTGTGGACGAACGTCACGGACTTGCGGTCGTGGTCGATGGCGTACTGGATGGCGGCGCGGACAAGGCGCTTGGTTCCCTCTTCGGAAACAGGCTTAATGCCGATTGATGAGGTCTCGGGGAAGCGAATCTTGGTGACACCCATTTCTTTTGTCAAGAATTCAATAACCTTTTGCACTTCGGGCGTTCCTGCTTTCCATTCGATTCCGGCGTAGATGTCCTCGGAATTCTCGCGGAAGATGACCATGTCCACGCGCTCGGGATGCTTCACCGGGGAGGGCACACCTTCGAAGTAGCGCACGGGGCGCAGGCACACGAAAAGGTCGAGGCGCTGACGCAGAGCCACGTTCAACGACCGTATCCCGCCACCCACGGGCGTGGTGAGCGGTCCCTTGATGGCAACGAAGTAATCGCGAATGACCTGGAGCGTGTCGTCCGGCAGCCACACGTCAGCTCCGTACACCTTGGTGGATTTCTCCCCGGCATATACTTCGAACCAGACGATGCGCCGCGCTCCGCCGTAAGCTTTTTCCACGGCTGTATTGAGCATGCGCTGGGTGGCGGCCCAAATGTCAGGACCGGTGCCGTCGCCTTCGATGAAAGGAATTATCGGGGTATCAGGGACGTTGAGCTTTCAGTCCTGAACAGTGATTTTTTCTCCCTCGGTGGGGGGAGTTAGTTTCTCATAAGCCATAAAATTTCTCCATCAGTATTGAAGTCCCATTACATAAAAGAACATCGATTCAAGTTAGCGAATACGCCTTTCAGAGACAATTCT
>JAJRXL010000363.1 GCA_024276335.1 Bacteroidota bacterium | reverse complement strand
TCCGACGAGGGTTGCAACTCATTACGGCAAAATTCTTGTGTCTTTTGATTCGCCGTGCCCGGATAGTATCGAGGTATCGTTCGGTGCCCGCGGCGTGCAAGGAACTGCATTCTTTTCTCCATCCGCTATCGACTTGGGACGGTTTTTATTCTGCGAGACAAAAAGGGATACGGTGTATCTGAGAAATATCGGGACAGCGCCACTTACAGTAACCGCAGTTGTGCTCGAAGGCGCTAATGCCAACCTGTTTTCTATTATCGAGCCTGTTTCGTTGCCCGTCGATGTGGCGGACGGAGACAGCCTGCGAGTAATTGTTTCGGGAAGCCCGCTTACCGGTAACAACGGTTTTCGCGCAGCTCGACTTCGGATGTCTCTCGTTAATGCTTCGGACAACGAAATTTTCCTCCCGGTTCGATTGAGACGTCAGGCGGCTATCCTCAGCGCCTCCGGGCCCTTCTTTCCTCAGACGGATATCCGGTACGGTTCAACGGCGGAGATAACGATTTACAATAACGGCAACTTCCCTGCTGTTATCAACGCGGCAACCCTGACCTCGGGGGAATTCAGTATTCTGGCACCACTGCCGCTGACAATCAACCCAGGAGATTCGATACGAATACCAATTCGTTTCACGCCGCCCCTGGAAGGAGCGTATTTCGACACGCTCCACGTGAGCGGAACGCCATGCAATCTGGCGGAAATGTACCCAATCCAGGGGCAAGGTTTCAGATGCCAGGCGAGGTTGAGCCTGGCCCTGGGATCCGGGACAACAGCACGGGATACATTGACCGGAGACATGGGAAGCGCCGTTGAAATGGAGGTTCTCGCGTTGGAAGATTTCGGCCCCGACAATATTTCCGAAATCACGTTTCGTTTACAGTACAATCCAACGATTCTTATCCCCTTGGATGTTACGCCCGGTGCGGACCTGGCCGGGTCAACGGTAACCGGAACAGTTCTTCAGCCCGGTCTCTGGCTCATTCACATCCAGGCGACCCAACCATTCCCGGGAGGCGCCACACGTCTTGCGCGGGTTCGATTCACCGCGGTTCTCGGTAGCGACGTGACCAGTATCGTTTCGATACTGCCTGATTCAATACAGTCGTTATGCAACAACACCTTTACTGCCCAAGGCTTGTTGTTCGGGTTGACCGGTTATTGCCCCTGGAGAGTCGGCGAAGAGCTCGTGCTTCGCTTCACTACGCGCCTCGATCAAAATGCTCCCAATCCTTTCAACCCGGAGACACAAATCAACTTCAACCTGGAAAACGATGGCCACGTAAAACTCTCGATCGTCAATATTTTCGGGCAAACTGTCACCGTGCTCGTCGATGGTTATGAGCAGAAAGGGAAGCATTCGGTGATGTTTCACGCGAAGGATGTTGCATCGGGGTTGTATTTTGCGATCCTGGAAACAAACGGCATTCGATTGATCAGGAAAATGATCTTATCACGCTAAAGAACCGCCACAAATACTATTTAACACATACTGATGATTCCATTACATACCAGGGTTACACTGTCACTGATCCTTACACTCGTCGCCACGTCATTTCAATCCTCGGCTCAAGAGACTGCTCTTTCAAACAATCGAACGTGGTATGGTATTTTCGGCAACGCGGGCACGAATCTCCACTCGGCCTTTTTTACCGGATTCGAAGGGACGGCACGCTGCGGCACCTTTACCGACGGTTCCGGGTTTGGATACGCGGGCGGGTTCCTCGTGCAATTTCCACTTGGTCCACAACTCGCTCTCGTTGGCCGGCTCGGGTTCTCAAGCATGGCAGGCGACCTGGAGGCCCTGGACAGCTTTCAATCCGCCTTGCCCCCGGATTATTCCCAGGTGATCGACGTCACAAGCAGGCACACACTTAAAACTCGATTGCCGCTGGTCTTGCTGGATATCAACGCCCGGCTCGAACCGTTACCCCTCCCGTTCGCGTTTTCTTTCGGACCAGCTATCGGCATCTATCTCAATCGATCATTTTCACAAAACGAAGAAATTATTTCTCCACCCAACCTCACGTTTGGAACGGACAAGAACGTTACCGGAACGTTGCCCGGCTCTTCCAACTTTGCAATCAATCTGACCGGCGGCCTCGAATACGATATCCCCCTCTCTGCAAACTGGATACTAACGCCGGAGATTCGCGCATCGGTACCCCTGACCACGGTTGCGCCAGATATGGATTGGCGAGTCTATGCAATTCGAGGGGGCATTCAATTGAAGTTCGCGGCTCCACAACCGGAGCAGGCGACGACACCGAAACCACCGCCGCCGCCGCCACCACCGCCACCACCGCCACGTGCACTGCCACAACTTAATGTTGCATTAACGGTCAAGGGTACCAATACCAACGGTATGGAAACCGACCTCGTGGAAATCGTGGTGGAAGAGACGGAATCATCGGATCTTTTTCCCTTACTCCCATACATATTTTTCGATGAACAATCCCGCCTGCTTCCTGCTGCGATGCACTTGCTGCGGAATTCAGAGACACCGTCGTTTGAAATCGAAAACCTACCTCCCAGCACAATGAAGATATACTCGGAACTTCTGAACATCGTGGGAAAGAGGATGCAGCTGCATCCCGAAGCCCATATCACGCTGACGGGTTCCATTGGCTCTACCGCACCGGAACAGGCTCATCCCGAGCTCGCGTCCTTACGGGCGGAAGAAGTCCGTGAATACCTTGTAAAAACATGGAGGATCGATCCCGGCCGTATTGCCGTGACCACTGCCCCCGTGGTTATTGACACTACCAACTTCGATCGGCCGGATCTGGAACAAGAAGCACGGCGTGTAGTCATTAGCAGTAATGAATTCGAGATACTGAAGCCAATCATGATCCAGGAGATAAAGCGCACGATAAACCCACCCGCCGTGAAGTTCATCCCGGAAGTTCATTCGCAGGCGGGGATTGCAGAATGGACACTTATCGCCGGACAGGGAACGAACGTGCTTGTTGCCAGGCAAGGACGTGGAGAGGTGCCCGTGGACTTCCTGTGGAAAATGGCTCGGAAACAGTTGCCGAAAACCGAACAGCCACTGCGGGCATCGCTGACCGTCAGCGACAAGGCCGATCAGACCCGCCAAGCCAGTACTTCTATCCCCGTTCGACAGCTCACGTTGAAGAAAAAAGCTGAACAGCGAATCGGCAACATGCGCATCGACCAGTACCGGTTGCTTTTGTTCGACTTCGATCGCGCGGATTTAAGTCCAATGAATCGACGAATCCTTGAGATGGTTCGCGCATCAATTACTCCATTTTAACGCGTCATTGTGAAGGGATACACGGACAGGGTTGGAAACTGGGAGTACAACAAGAACTTGTCCCGGGAAAGGGCCGAAAACGTCTGGCGCGCTTTGTTCGGTGCGGAGCCCGGTGAAAATGACGACATCAAGGGTTTCGGACAAACCGAACTCTATGACAACGATCGGCCGGAAGGACGATTCTTTTGCCGCACCGTATTCATTGTGGTTCAAACACCCGTCCAATAAAGAATGATGATCACGATACTTTACCGATTACATCGAGGGATTTCCAAGCTCCGGTCATGGCGAAAAGCAAAGCCCGAAGTGATCTTCAAGATTACTTCATCCGCCCGTGGCGGACTCGCAATTACAGGGAGGGCACAGGAAAACTCTTTTCAATCCTGTTTAAGGATTTCGTGAAGTTCCATGACAGCCTGGACAATACGAGGTCCGGGGCGCTGAAAGATATCCGCGTTTACAAAATAAATGCGCTCGTTCTGTAGCGCTGCCAATTGTATCCACTCCGGGAATTCTTCCTTCAAGCGTTGTCGGGACAATCCGAGGTCATCGGGGAGCAATATGACGTCGGGATTAAGATCGAGAAGGCCTTCACGGTTCAGCGTAGGATACGAACCGGGTAATTCGTCAGCGACATTGTTTCCACCTGCAGCCAGGATGATTTTTCCAAGAAACGTCTTGCCGCCGACGGCCATCAGCGGTTGAATTGAAACCAACATTAATACCTCCGGTCGAGGGTCCAGTGGTCGAATGTTGCTCATCCGCCGTCGCAGCGAATCCACGAGCCGCTGCGCAATTGGCCGGTGGTGCGTTAAATCACCGAGGTCCAAGAGCATGTCCATTACGCCATCGATATCGCGGGGATTGGTCACGAACACCGGGATGTTCACGTCTTGAAGCTGTAAAAACGTTTCCTTTCGATTGCCCTCCATCGAGACTACAACAACATCGGGACGCAGGGAAACGACAACCTCTAAATTCGGGTTGAGCATATCTCCGACAATTGTCTTGCTTTTCGCTTCCGGTGGATAATTACAGAACCGCGTTACACCGACAACTTGTTTCCCGGCGCCGACGGCATATAATGCCTCCGTGACAGCGGGCGCCAACGAGATAATCCTTCGGGGGATCGAGTCCAGGACGAGTTCATGCTGAAGAGCATCAACGATGTGGATGAGTCCGGTGGTCGGTTTTTCTTCCCGTGTACAGGAAGGAAACAGGAGGAGGAAAAGCAGCGCAAACGCGCACGCTGTCGAACGCGCATACACACTTACCGTATTCACTCGCGTCATCACTGGCCGGTGAAAAACGCCCTGGCGATATGCCCGGCCATGCGGGGATTCTCTTTCAACCGACGAACAGAATACTCATACCAGTGCGTCCCATAGGGCACGTACACGCGCAGACGGTGTCCGTTGTCAAGTATCTGCTTCCGCAAGTTTTCCCGCACTCCTAGCAACATCTGGAACTCATAGTCGGTTTTTTTCAGATCGAACTCGGATATCATTTTGTACGCCGACTCGACGAGATCGGAGTCGTGCGTCGCAATTCCGACATACAAGTGAAGTTCGAACAGGAGGTGAAGGTTCTTCCGAAAACTATCCCGGATTTCCTCCCTGTCCTTAAACGCAATTTCCGGCGGCTCGTTATAAATACCTTTGCATAGTCGGACATTCGGCCGTAAGTCGCTGAGCTTGCGAATGTCTTCTTCCGTGCGCTTGAGATAAGATTGAAAAACCACACCAACATTTTCATACGATTTCCGTAATCGGCGATAGACCGACAGAGTGCTGTCGGTAACCGTGTGGTCTTCCATATCCATGCGCACGAAATTCTTATAGGATTTTGCAATGTCCAGGAGCACGGTCAGGTTCCGGTAACACAACTCCTCGTCCATGGCCAGGCCCATCTGGGTGGGTTTGATCGAGAGGTTCGCATCAAGCTCATGTTCGGCAATGGCATGCAGTACTGCCTCGCATTGCTTGCGCATGGATACGACCTCCTCTTCCGTGCGGACCCCTTCCCCCAACACATCCATGGTGGCCATGAATCCATGAGCGTTGAGGTCTTTCACAACACGGATCGCATCATCAAGGTGCTCGCCGGCAATGTATCGACGTGCCACCATGCCTACGACCGACTTCGGAATTACCGGGAGAATTTTCACAACGAGGGAATTAAAGAGCGACATATCAACTCAACGTCAAGAGATGAAAAATGAATTAGCTTGTCACAACACATCGCCTGGATGGATGAGTATCCATGCAGACCGGGAGCGCCCCTCCGAGAATTCGGGTTACCGCGCATCCCGGTAGCATCGATGACGAGACGCGTTGTGTGAACCGGTGTTATGGCAACGGGCATGTGCACGGCGCCCGTCGAAGCGCTATCAAAATACACTTTCGAGCAAACTCTGGAAAGAACATGTTCTTCCTTCGCCCATAAAAAGTATGGCAAGATCCGATGGGGATTCGGTTCTTGCCAAGAAGCCCAAGGTAGGTTGACTGAGGTGGGGATTTATGGTAGGTTCATCTGAGGAGAGTTCCTATGCTGCCCTCGGTCGTTCATCGAACGTGGGCAAAAGCCATCTGGCAAATTCTTCCAGTACTTCCTCGTCTTCTTCTTCGCGAAAATACCGTTCGAGGATCCCCATAATCACCGGGGTTCCTATTGCTCCCAGAGCGGAAACCGCGGCCATGCGGATCTGCGCGTACTCGTTCTGGATTCCGCATATCAACACACGCTGGATCAGTGGATGGTGAATCGATGGCGACAAATTCAGCACACGGGTTTTCGCTTGATGATCACCATCGTCATACAGTTTCTGAAGGGCATCAACGACTTTTTCACTGACTTCCACTTTCTTCAAGCGCTGAATAATGCGTTCCAGGGCATCCAGCAATGCCGGCTGAAATAAGCCCCAGAAATTGTTGGCTATGTGCGCCAGCGTTTCCACTTCCTGTTCTTCGCCAACTTTGCCAAGAGCGGCGATGTAATGGGGCATCAACGTCATGCTGACGGTTTCGGGTACGGGGAATTTTTTCGCCAGGATATGCCGTGATTGCTGATCTCCTACCTGGGTGATCATATCAAGACATATTTTGTCCAGCGTATCCGAAGTACTGGAAAGGAACAAGGCGTTGACCAGTGAAACCGCAGGTACGAGTTTGCGCGCCTGAAGAGCCTGCATCGTGGCGAGCACCACTCGCTGATCCCCGTCGTACAGTAATTCCATCAACATACGACTCGATTCTTCCGAGTTGATGCTCTGTAACTGCCTGATAGCTTTGATTCGCACGTTGGGGCTGGGGTGCCTCAACAGCGCTTCAGTTGGTAAGTATTCCTGTTCCTCCGAAGAGGATAAATCTCTTGACATATCCTGTATCATAGGTCTTATTTGAATCGAATTTATGTTTCACTCTCGTTCACGAACCTTACAGCAACCTTAATGCCACCGGTTTCCCGATATCTCGTTAGTGCGTGTAAAGGCGTATGATTGGATACAAATCAACGAAAATAGACGAATTTCAGCTTAAATTCCCGAAGCGTCTATGCGGAAGGTAAAGCGGAGGAAATCGAATCGGGGAGGACGGGGAGAAATAAATGCAGGATTTACACGAAAAATGAAATTCGTGCAATAAAATGGAACCAGCCCTGGTCGTTATTTCAGGAGAAGAACACGGGAAACAGCTACTTCCTCCGAGGAGCGAATCCGGAGGAAGTAGATGCCTGCAGAGAGATTGGACCCATCAATGGGAAAACTATGCCTTCCGGCGGACAAGCGCCCTTGAAAAATCAATTGCTTGCGCCTGCCAAGTATATCGAGCAGATAAATACGCATATCCTCTGATGTCTTCGTATCCAGCGTGAGCATGGCGGACGGGTTGAAGGGATTCGGAAACACGTTCCATGTTATCGTTCTCTCTTTGGCCCTGATGACCCTGCGTTCCGCCTGACACACGCTGTCCAAAACGAATTCCCCGTCCGTAGTCCGTGAAAAAGGGAAATCGTTCTCGAACTTGAATCCCTTTAATCGCAAGGGAAATCGAACCGCATCACCGAGATACACGCGCATGACCAGGGTTACGAGAGGCCCCGGCGTTTGTGCAGGCAACGGTCCAACGCCCTCGACGGCAAGCATACCCGGCCCAAGGGAAGTCCACGACGCGGCATTGGTCGGTAAATCTTGATCGAAAACAATATCTATGGGCAGTAATGTCGTCGGGTTGTAAGAAAAGACAAAGGACCATTTCACGTGCGTGGGTGAAAGACTGAGGATGGAATTCTCCAGGACGACCGGGATTTGAACCTGCTGCCCCGGTGCTCCGTGAACTTCCCGCGGTAGCCTCAGGTGCGCAATTTCAGGATTGTTCCCCGTGCCGTCCAAGGAGATCACGATAAGGCGGCCATTGCATTCATTAGTGCGAATATTCAACCACGCCCGGAATGTACCCGCTGAGTCCGGGAAAAAACCGATACCGAGATTCGTCGACTGTCCTCCCGGAAGAAGGAACGGTGTCGGATCGTTGACGATGGAGAATTGTACGGCGCCAGGTCCGTTTATCACGAGAGCTTCAATAATAACATCGACAGAAGACGTATTCGTAATCTGCAAGGAAAGCACTTTTGACCGTGCGGAGTCAACGTTGCCGAAATCCAATCCCAACGGACGGAACGTTATCGGGGAAGGATTGACAACACCTCGCAACGGAACAGTAACGATGCCGCCGGGTGCAAACCGCAATTGAAGAAACGCGATTTTCGTCCCCGGTCCCGTGGGGGCAAGGGTGACGTACAAGCTTTCCGATGCGCCGACATCAATGCTGGTAAATGATGGTGGCGAAACCATATACTCGTTTGCCTGGGGTCCGGTTATAACCACACTAGTCAGGGAGCGGGGAGTGGGGCTTTCATTTTTGAGAAAAAGCTTCCGGGATTCCGAGGAGCATTGAAAGAACGTTCCAAAATCCAGTTCGAACGGAATCGCTCTTACCGGTTGCCCCTGCAACATCCAGGGCAGCCACAAAAGGATCAAACCTGCATTCGTTACAATACGTTTCATCATCCTGTCAAGACCCATCGATGAATTCCCGGAACCAGAGTTCAAGCACAACCGGCGTCCATACTTTCAAGTACGGTACACGGCGCGTTGCGCTGAAAAATCGATTCTTCTGCGAGTGAATACTTTTTTCGTCGAACACACCCCGATTGCGAATGCTTTGCGAAGACAGGCAATCTTCAACCACGTCGCGTAATTCATCCCGCAACCAGACGGGCATGGGAAATTCGAACCCCCTCTTCTTCCGAGAAACAACCTCGGCGGGGAGAACGTCCTTAAATGTCTCCGTCAATAACCACTTCGACCTGCCGTTCTTTCTTTTCAGCGATACCGGGACATTACGTGCGACGAATTCAACCACCGTATGATCTATAAGAGGGACACGAACTTCCAGGGAATGGGCCATGCTCATGGTATCAGTATCGCGAAGCAACATATGCGACATATAGGTTTTGAACTCAAGGTAGGAAACAGCATCAGCTATTTCAAGGCCACGAATATTCTCCCTGTACTTTTCCAGGAGCTGCCGGGTCACTCGCTGCCAGGGTAAAGAACCAATAAACTCCTTGTCAAGAAGGGTTCCGAACTCTCTCTCGGGATATACCGACCGCGAGACGTCGTAGAGATGCAACAAATCGGTTCGACCATTGATCACCTCGGAAAGAAGGCGCCACTTCATCTTGTTGTCCGCTTCCGAAGGTAAATACGAAGCAATGCGTCTGAGCGCAGCCGCTGACCACGCCGGCAACCGTCGATACCGCTGCGCGAATTTCAACGCTCCGGGAATATGCTGGAATTGCTGGTAGCCGGCGAACAACTCGTCCCCGCCCAATCCCGATAAGCTGACGGTGACCCTCCTTCGCGCAGCCTGTGAAATGAAATACGTTTGGATCGCATCTCCGGAGGGAAGATCCATCGCTCGAATGATAGCAGGCAGAGCCCCACGCACATCGGAGCCCGATACGACCACCTCCGAATGATCCGTCTTGTATCTTTCAGCAATCACGCGAGCGAAATCACGCTCGTCATACTTCTTCTCGCTGGATCGAAAACCCACGGTAAATGTCTTCACAGGTTGATCACTCATCTGTGACATCAAGCCAACCACCAGGCTGGAATCAATTCCGCCGCTGAGAAACGCGCCAAGCGGTACCTCGGCGATAAGTCTTCTCTGTACGGCGTTTGTTACCAGCTCGCGGAGAATACCGGAAAGTTCTCCGACGGTTCGAACCGGTTTTTCCTTCTCCGGAACGAAAGGGATGTCCCAATATTTCTCAATTCGCAATTCCCCTCCCGGCACAATGCGCAAGAAGTGTCCGGGCGGCAACTGAAACACGTCCTTGAACATGGTATATGGCACCGGAAGGTTATACCAGTTCAAAAATGTCAGTACCGCTTCGGGATCCACCGTTTTGTCAATCAGTCCGCTGGCCAGCAAAGCCTTGATTTCCGAAGCGAATATAAACGCCGAACCTCTCCTGGCGTAAAACAGCGGTTTAATTCCCAGCCGGTCGCGGGCGATGAAAAGCTCTTCCCGGTCCGAATCCCATATGGCGAAGGCGAACATCCCGTTGAAATGATGGATACACTCATACCCGTAAACCTCGTATGCATGGAGGATCGTCTCCGTGTCGGAATTCGTGCGAAAGGAAATGCCTTTCTTCTCCAGTTCAGATCTCAATTCGCGGTAATTGTAGATTTCCCCGTTGAAGACGATGACCTTGCTGCGATTCTGCGAATAGATAGGTTGATGCCCTTTCTCCACATCGATGATGGAAAGACGGCGCATCCCCAGGGAAATACGGTTGGCCACGTGCATTCCTTCGTCATCCGGACCCCGGTGACGCATGGCATCCGTCATGCGCTGCAACCGTTC
>JAJRXL010000362.1 GCA_024276335.1 Bacteroidota bacterium | reverse complement strand
CTTGCTGTTCTTTTCCTGGTGTGTACCGCCATCTTCATCGGCGCGCAGAGAGGCGCCGCCTTGAGTCACATTCGATGATCCAAGAACAAAACGAAAAAAGCCGCCCGCAAGGACGGCTTTTATTTTCGTAAAACCACGTATCAGTTATCCGATATTTCCCACGTGTTACCGCTTTCCAGCAAGTCCTTTAACGTGCCCCGCCCCTCGGTCTCGATGGCATGTTCGATCTGTTTTACGTACTCCTCTTCGTACGTAGGTTTATCAACTGCGTAAAACACCCCGAAAGGAGTGGGAAGAGAAGGATCGTCCGTCATCTCGGCCAGTACCAGGGCCAGGTGTTTGTTCTTCTCGTCGTGTACGACGATATCTTCATCCCCGGCCTGATCCAGGGAGACGATTTCGGGACGAAAGAACTTGTTCAGCCGGATGCCCTTGTCATGGTTTTTGCCGAAGATCAACGGCTTGCCATGCTCCAGCGTCAGGACGTGCTCGGCTTTGACCTCTTTATCCGTGTATTGCGCATATGCGCCATCGTTAAACACGTTGCAATTCTGATACACCTCGATGAACGCCGTCCCCTTGTGCCCGGAAGCTCGCTCGATAACATACTGCAATTGCTTGGGATCGCGGTCGATTCCCCTGGCAATAAACGTTCCCGAGGAACCAAGAGCAAGCTGGATGGGATCTACGGGGTTGTCGATGGAACCGTACGGACTCGAGCGTGTAATTTTCCCTTTTTCGGACGTCGGAGAATACTGGCCCTTCGTCAATCCATAGATGCGGTTATTGAACAGTATGATATTGACATCAATGTTGCGCCGCAGCAAGTGGACGAAGTGATTGCCGCCGATGGAAAGGCAGTCTCCATCACCCGTGGCCACCCATACGCTGAGTTCCGGGCGCGCGACCTTGATGCCGCTGGCAATAGCGGTGGCTCTTCCGTGTATTCCGTGGAATCCGTAGGTATTCATGTAGTACGGAAAGCGACTGGAACAGCCTATCCCCGCCACGAACACCACGTTCTCGCGGGGAATCCCGAGTGTCGGGAGAACCCGCTGGACCTGCGCCAGAATGGAATAATCTCCACACCCCGGGCACCAACGAACGTCTTGATCGGAGGTAAAATCCTTGGCGGTCAGTTTCTTTGTTTCAGCCGTTGCGATTTCATTCTCAGTCATTGGATACAATCCTCTATGTTATTTTCCAGCCAGGAGTTTATTCACCTTCTCCCTGATTTCCGTCGTGGTGAAAGGAAGTCCCTGGATTTTGTTGTACGATTCAACCGGGGTGAGATAGTGCGCTTGCAATAAGACTGAAAGCTGCCCCAGGTTCAGTTCGGGAACGAGAATCGTTTTATAGCGGGAGAGAATTTCGCCCAGGTTGCGCGGGAAGGGGTAGAGATACTTGATGTGCGCATGCGCGACGGATTTTCCTTCCTCGATGAGATACTCCGTGGCCTGTCGAAGAGCGCCGAACGTGCCGCCCCACCCCACAATCAACACATCTCCACTCTCCGGACCGTGCACTTCCTGATCGGGAATATCCTCGACAACGCCTTCGATCTTTTCCCGGCGCAAGCGACACATGAACTCGTGGTTCACCGGGTCATAGCTCACGTTGCCCGTGATATGTTTTTTCTCCAACCCGCCGACACGGTGTTCGAGGCCGGGCGTTCCGGGGATGGCCCAGGGGCGGGCGTTAAACTTGTTCCGCGAATACGGTTTGAAGGTTTCCGGGTTCTTGGCAAACTCCACCGGAATCTTCGACAGTGATTCCGGATCGGGAATCAGCCAGGGCTCCGACCCGTTGGCAATGTATCCGTCGCTGAGCAATAGTACGGGGGTCATGTACTTCACGGCAATGCGCGACGCGTCGATGACAGAATGGAAGCAGTCGCCCGGTGTTTTTGCCGCCATGACAACGACGGGAGCTTCGCCGTTGCGACCAAGGATCGCCTGGAACAAGTCGGCTTGTTCGGTTTTGGTTGGCAAGCCTGTGCTCGGACCACCCCGCTGAACGTTGATGATCACCAGAGGCAGTTCGACCATGACCGCCAACCCGATGGCTTCCTGTTTCAAGGCAACGCCGGGACCGGAGGTGGTGGTAAATGCCAATGAACCGGCAAAGGCCGCACCGATCGCGCTGCTGATTCCCGCGATCTCATCCTCGGCCTGGAACGTGCGAAAATTGAACCGGCGATAACGTGACAGCTCGTGGAGAATATCACTAGCCGGCGTGATGGGGTAGCTGCCCAGGAAGCCCGGCAACCCGCTCAACTCGCAGGAGGCGACAATGCCCAGGGCCATGGCTTCGTTGCCCGTCACGTTTCGATATTTTCCCGCGGGGAGCTTTGCCGGCTCCACGCGGTACCGCGTCGTAAAGATATGGGTAATATCGCCGTAGTTATATCCCGCCTTCAGCGCAATTGAATTTGCTTCCTGGAGATCCGGATTCTTCGCGAATTTCTTCTTGATCCATTCAAGGCTCGGCTCCAAAGGCCGATTGAACAACCAGTACATCAATCCCAGGGCAAAGAAGTTCTTCGAGCGCACGATCTCTTTCATGCTTAACGGAAGCTTTTCCAACGCCGTGGTGGTCAATTTCGTGATCGGGATGCTGTACACTTCGTATCCCTTGAGCGAGCCGTCTTCGAGCGGATTGGTTTCGTAGCCTGCCAGCCGGAGATTCTTGGCGTCAAACCCGTCGCTGTTGGCGATGATAATACCGCCCGGGCGCAGCATGTTCAGGTTGACTTTCAAGGCGGCCGGATTCATGGCTACCAGCACATCGGCCCTGTCCCCGGGCGTATAAACGTCGTGGCTGGCAAAACTGATCTGGAAGCCTGATACGCCGAACAGGGTTCCCGCGGGAGCACGGATTTCCGCCGGGTAATCGGGAAAGGTTTCGAGATCGTTTCCTACCAGCGCGGTGGTCTTTGTGAACTGGGACCCGGTGAGCTGCATGCCGTCGCCGGAATCCCCCGCGAATCGTACTGTAACCTCCTCCAGCGTTTTTTCTATTACTTGAGGAGGTGTATCTGTATTAGTTTCCATTGTACCGTGTCTGTTAATGTGAACAACAGGTTATCGATTTCTATCGTAACAAGTAATGTGAAATGCGATTCCGGAATTCCTTGTTACTCTGAAAAAATGCGGATAAAGGCTCGTCCAATCAAGAGCAAATTTCTTCCTTCAAAAAGAAGTCCGGCTTACTGCCGGACCACCCATACTTTTGCCTTTGCCGTAACGTTGGAGTGGAGTTTGATCGGCACCGTGTAGATGCCAAGAACCTTGATCGGCTCGTCAAGCGCAATTTTCCGCTTGTCAACATCAAACCCCTTCTCCGCCAGTTTCTCCGCAATCATTTCCTTTGTCACCGAGCCAAACAACTTGTCCTCCTCGCCCGTCTGCATGTGAATGGTAATGGAATTCTCGGGCTTTTCCAGTTGCTTCGCGATCTCTTCCGCGGTTTTCAGCTCACGGTTCTGGCGTATATGCAATTGCTTTTTCTCCTCTTCGAGCACCCGCAGGCTGCTCTTGGACGCCAGGTAGGCAAGTCCTTTCGGGATGAGGTAATTTCGTGCGTAGCCGTCGCTCACCACGACCATGTCACCTATGTCTCCCAGGTTGTTGATCGCTTGACGCAATATGACCTTCATGCTCAGCTCCTTAGATATAAACGTTGTACGATACTATTCATGCTATTTCGTCGAGTCCGGGTCGTGACCGGTATCGCTTTTGAAATCGAGCAAATCCTTCGCGTCACCGAAGATCTCGTCAAACCGATCGTCGTCCTCCTCGAAGATGTGGTCGGATTCCGCCACGGGATGTTGCTCCCGATGGTAATGTTCCCCCGTCGCGTCCCGCCCGTTCCCGTCGTGGGAACCCTGGAACCGATTGAGGAACTGGATGCGGCGGGCTTTCACTTCGAGGATGCTGCGGACTGTTCCGTCGTCCCGTTTCAGGTTCCGCGTTTGCAACTCGCCATCGACAAGAACCGCGCTGCCTTTTCGCAAGCGCTCACTACAACTCAACGCGAGTTTATTCCATGCGACAATTCCCACGTAACAGACGTCCTCCTGCCACTCGTTGGAACTGTCGCGATAACGCCGGTTGGAGGCGATGGAAAAATTCACCACCGGCGTCCCATTCGATGTATTGCGAAATATCGGATCACGTGTCAGGTTGCCTGCTATCAATACGGAATTCAGTTCCGGCATTTTCAAATCGGCCATAGCATCTCCACTTATATTATGATACGTCGCTTGGTAAATCGTGATGGTTCGTAATCAGTCGGCGTTTTCTTTCGGCGCGTCCTTTTCATCACTCTCCGTTGTCGCCGGTACTTCCCCATTGTTCCTTTCGGGAGGAGAGGTCGGTTCCGCTTGCTTCGTCTGCATGGCCGCCTCCGCCTGGCGGTTGTGTTTTGCGGCAACTTCCCGGGGCGAGAGCGTCAACGTCAACGCCCGGAGGATATCCTCGTTGTGATGAAAGGTCCGCTCCATTTTCGCTACCAAAGCAGGATCTGCGATTTCATACTCGAGCGAAACGTAATATCCGTTATTCCGTTTTGCAATGGGGTAGGCAAGGCGGCGGCGGCCGATGCGTTCGGTTGATACGATCGTCCCGCCGGCCTTTGTGATCATGTCTTCCACCGACTTGATGATGTTTTCGATATGATCATCATCAAGGCTGGAATTGATAATGAACGTTGTTTCGTAAAAGCGTTTTTCCATGTCAATTTGTTCCTTCGGTCATTGTACGGAATGGCTCTCCGTTTCAGAACGGGGAGCAGGAATTGTTAAATTCTATAAAAGTAACGGGGCAATTACAAGTGATACGATAGACATCAACTTGATGAGGATGTTCATCGAGGGCCCGGAGGTATCCTTGAACGGATCGCCCACGGTGTCTCCCACCACCGCCGCCTTGTGCACTTCCGATCCCTTGCCGCCAAGATTCCCCTGCTCGATATACTTCTTGGCATTATCCCATGCGCCGCCCGCGTTGGCCATGAACAGCGCCAGGAGCACGCCGGACACGGTGGCGCCGGCCAGCAGGCCGCCCAGCGCTTCGGGGCCCAGCAGGAAGCCGACGAGCACCGGGGAAATCACCGCGATCAGGCCGGGCAAGATCATTTCCTTCAATGCCGCTGTCGTCGCTATGTCAATGCAGCGCGTCGTATCGGGCTTCGCCGTGCCTTCCATCAATCCGGCGATCTCCCGGAACTGCCGGCGAACTTCTTCCACCATGGCGAACGCCGCTTTTCCGACCGAGGTCATGGTGATGGCGGCAATCAGGTACGGAAGCAACCCGCCGATCAGCAACCCGATCACCACCGTGTGGCTGGTCAGGTTAATCGTGAAATCCGGCGTATGAAGCTTAACCGCAGCGGTATATGCCGAGAACAGTGCCAACGCCGTCAGGGCGGCGGAACCGATGGCGAAGCCTTTGCCGATCGCGGCGGTCGTATTGCCAAGCGAGTCCAGCTTGTCGGTAATCTTGCGCACCTCCGGACCGAGCCCGGCCATCTCCGAGATGCCGCCCGCATTATCCGCGATGGGGCCGTACGCATCGACGGACATGGTGATGCCGACCGTTGCCAGCATGCCGACGGCGGCGATAGCAATCCCATAAATATCGGCTTCCATGAACGCCACAAAAATGGCCGCGCAGATAATGAGCACCGGCAACACCACGCTTTCCATTCCCACGGCAAGGCCGGAAATAATATTGGTCGCAACGCCGGTTTTACTGGAATTGGCAATACGGATGACCGGCTTGCCACCCGTGTAGTATTCTGTGATTAACCCGATGAGCGTGCCCGCGATGGCGCCGGCAAGCAGGGCCCAGAACACGCCCATGCTTACGCCGAACGCGTTGAATGTGATTGCCGCCGCAACCAGGAGAAGCGCGTTGCTTACGAAGGATGAATACCGCAGTGCGACCGCGGGATTCCCCCCCGAAAACAACTTGATGGAACCGATGCCCACGAGGGATGCTATCAGCCCCATGGCGGTGATGAACAACGGAACCCCCATGTACAAGAGGCGATTGCCCGCGAAAGGATCGATCGTCACGGTTGCCGCGATGGCGATGGTGGCAACCATGGAGCCCACATAGGATTCGAAAATATCCGCGCCCATTCCTGCCACGTCGCCCACGTTGTCGCCCACGTTATCGGCAATAACAGCAGGGTTGCGGGGATCGTCTTCAGGGATGCCCGCTTCAACCTTGCCGACCAGGTCCGCGCCGACGTCGGCGCTCTTCGTGTATATCCCCCCGCCCACGCGGGCGAACAGGGCGATGGAACTCGCTCCCATGGCGAAACCGTTTATGTATTCCGCGTCCGCGATCCCGTAAACGAGGAGGAATATCCCCACTCCCAGCAAACCCAGGCTCGCAACCGACAAACCCATGACAGAACCGCCGAAAAACGAAACGATGAGAGCTTTCGATTGCCCGGACGAGCGCGCGGCTTCGGTGGTGCGTACATTCGCAATGGTTGCGGATTTCATACCGAAAAATCCCGCCAACATCGAACAGACCGCCCCGCTGAGAAACGCAACACCTGTCTTCCACGAGAGGAAACTCATCAGAAGCACGAAGACCACGAGGATGAACAGAGCCAGGGCGGTATATTCCTTCCTCAGGAAGGTCATCGCGCCCAGGTGAATCTGTTCGGCAATCTCGCGCATGATATCGGATCCCTGGGGTTGCTTCCGGACAAAAAGGTAAATGGCATAGGCGGCTATCAATCCGACCACACCAAGAATGGGATAGAATGTGGACAGTTCAATCATTGGGATGAATCCTGCTGATTTGATGCTGAATAGTTGTAGGCGGCCATGGTTTTTTCGATGCCGGACGCAATCCAGCTTTCCAGAGCGCTGACCGCTCGGTCAACCATGTCCCGCACCGTATCTTCCTCTTCCGGTTCGAAAGGAGACAACACGTAATCCGCTGTGTCCAGGCCCGCGGGCGGAGTTCCGATGCCGCATCGCAACCGGGGTATGGACAACGTTCCAAGATGTTCGATAATGGAAGCCATTCCCCGGTGCCCCCCGCTTCCGCCGTGCTTCCGAAGACGGATCGCGCCCAGCGGAAGATCGACGTCGTCGTACACGACCATCAGTTGGTCAGGTGCAGGCTGGTATCGACGCATGAGGATATCCAGCGCTTCTCCGCTGGCGTTCATGTACGTCGTCGGTTTTGCCAGAAGCACGTCCCGGTGGTCATACCGCGCTATGGTTCGAGAGAACTTCACGTCCGGTTGAAAATCCCGTGTCGCGTGCCGCCGGGCAAAGGCGTCCACCACCAGGAAACCGATGTTGTGCCGCGTAGCGCGATATTCCTCTCCGGGATTCCCCAGGCCCAGGATGAGAATGCAGTCATTGCCAGGTTCCGCTTGCAAAAAAACGTTCGATGCCAGAATAGGGAATTCCTAATCCTTTTCCTCTTCCTGTTTGCCCTTGTTGATGACTTCCGGCTCCGCCTCTTCTTCCGCTCCGACTTCCGGCTCGGCGACTTCATCTTCGGCCACGCTGCGCGTCATGGCAACGTGGGCCACGGGGATTTCCGGATCCGTAAGAATCGTGTACTCGCCAGACTCGAAATCACTGACGTGGACGGATTCTCCGATCCCGAGATGAGAGATATCCACTGAAACGTGGGAAGGAATATTGGACGGTACGGTACGGATTTCCAATCGAGACAGGGTCTGCTGCAATCGACCACCCAGGCGAATACCTTCGGGCACGCCCACGAGCTCGATAGGAACTTCGATTTCGATCATCTCGCCGGCTTCGATACCCATGAAATCGATGTGAAGCGGTTGATCCGTGACCGGATCGAACTGGATATCCCGCACCACGCACTGGTGCTCGGTTCCATCGTCCAACTTCAGGTTCACGACATGGGTTGCCTTGGTAAAGACAAGCGGGCGGATTTCCAGCGCGTTCACCGTAACCGCAAAGTTCACGTCGTCGTGAAGGTAATATACGCCAGGGACGTTTCCGGTATTGCGAAGGCGTTTTGCCTCCGAGCGTCCCGTGTTTTTTCTGATTTGCGCGTTGATCGTTAACTCTGACACCTTGTTTCTCCTACATTACTTTATCTTTATCAACATCAAACAGCGAGCTGATTGACTGATGCAAATGCGTTCTCTTGATTGCCTCCGCGAACAGCGGCGCAACGGAAATGACCTCGACGTTGTCGAGGGATTTCATGTTTTCGGAAAGCGGGATGGTGTTCGTAACGACCAGACGGGCCAACTGGGCCTCGGCGAACCGCTCGTATGCCTTGCCGCTGAAGACACCGTGGGAACACGCGCCGTACACTGCCTTGGCCCCGGCCGCGCACAACACTTCCACCGCCTGGGTGAACGTACCTCCCGTATCGATGATATCATCGACGATGAGCACGTTGCGGCCTTCGACCTCGCCAATGATGTTCATGACCTCGGCCACGTTGGGTTCGGGGCGGCGCTTGTCAAGCACCACCAGGTCGGCGTTGAGCCGCTTCGCGTAGGCACGAGCCATCTTGATGCCACCGACGTCGGGCGAAACGACGGTCAGGTCGGGAATGTTCGCCTCGACGAAATACGGAATGAATACGGCCGAGGAATACAAGTGATCGACCGGGATATCGAAGAAACCCTGGATTTGCGGCGCGTGCAGGTCCATCGTGATAACCCGGTCGGCGCCCGCGCTGGTCAGGATGTTCGCGACCACCTTGCCGGAAATCGCCACGCGGGGACGGTCCTTCCGATCCTGGCGCGCGTATCCGAAATACGGGATGACCGCGTTGACCCTTCGCGCCGAGGCCCTCCTGGCCGCGTCCATCAACAGCAGCAGCTCCATGAGATTGTCAGCGGAGGGAAAGGTGGACTGGATGATGAACACATCGCGACCACGGATATTCGTCCGGTACTTGACCCAGATTTCCCCGTCGCTGAAGGTCTTGATATCGACCCCCCCGAGGGGTTCTCCGATATGTGAAGCTATTTCCTCCGCCAACTCCGGATTGGAGCGGCCACTGAAAACCAACATCGTATTCCGTTACTCGTCGCTGACTTATCTTTTCATTCGTGTTCTAATTCATCGCTGGGGTGGGAGGATTCGAACCTCCGCATGGCGGCTCCAAAGGCCGCTGCCTTACCACTTGGCTACACCCCATCAAGAATTTCCTACAAGAATGTGGAATTATCCACAAAATAATAGGACTTGTAAATATAGTACATGACGGTTTCTGTGTCAAATAGAATTCTTCTTCGTGGACAAATACTGGAAAAAACCCTCCGGGTGGAAAAACATCCTTGCACGGAGATCACCATGACAATCGCCACCCATATTACACGTCGCTACCGGCCGACGAACAACCGCTCCGCCAGGGAAACGGGCAGGCCGTTTTCCAGTATCTTCGACGCGGTGGTCCGCACGTCGTAATCCAGGCGGATGTTTTCGTACGTTGCCGCCACCGTGTCCAGGATACCGTAACTCAGGCGTTTGTCCCTGTCACGGGGTTGGCCGATGCTTCCCACGTTGATGATGAACCGGTCGCGACCATTGAAATCCGTAACCGACGGATTCTCCGCGAAGATCCCGGGAACGTGTGAATGCCCCACGAACGCCAGCCGTTCCCTGAACTTCGAGAAATACATGCGGGCCTCGAAATTCGAAAAGATGTACGGCCAGCGACCGGTGTCGCCAGGCGCTGAATGCACGAACAGGATATCCTGGATCGCCAGGGAGTGGGGCAGGCTTTTCAAGTACGACACCTGGTCTTCATCGAGGTTCCGGACGGTCCATTGTACCGCAGCCCGGGCCACGTGGTTGAACTCCATGCTCCTTTGCGGCAGGAACACGGCCTCGTCATGGTTCCCCAACACGACATTACTGGTCGTGGTCCGAACCCGGTCGATACAGTATCCGGGGTCCGGACCATAGCCGACAATATCACCAAGACACACGATAAAATCGACGCCCCGCCGGGAGATGTCGTTCAGCGCTGCGTCCAGCGCTTCACGGTTGCCGTGAATGTCAGAAATGATTGCTATGCGCATGGAAACTGAATAAGCGATACCAAAGGTCATGACAAAATACGACTGTTCGAAATCATTTCCACCTTTTTCGTACCTTGAAACGCCATGAACCCGCGATTTTTTCTCATACTCTGTGGCATAGCCATTCTCCTCCTGCCCCAATTCCCGCTGCGCGGACAGGACGCGAAGCTCATGGTGGTCGAACACGCCGACAGCCTGGTGGGGAAAACGATCGATGGCGAAGCATTCCGCGAATTGATCGGTCGCGTGCGCCTGCGCCAGGACAACGTTGCCATCCAGTGCGACCGGGCGATCCAGCACCTGGACCGTAACGAGGTCGAACTCCTGGGAAATGTCGTCATCACGCAGGATACCTTGACCTTGAAAACGCAGCACGGCCTGTACTTCGGCAATACACGCCTGGCTCGCTCCTCCGCGCCCATCGAAGTCAACGACGGTTCCACCACGTTGACCGCCGCCTCGGGCGAATACGATGTCAGCACGAAAATCGCCGTGTTCACCGGCAACGTAACGGTGGACGATCCGGACATGCGAATTCATGCGCATCACCTCGTCTATGAACGGGATTCGAGCAAGGCCATCGCCACGGGAAAGGTCGAAATCGATTTCAAGCAGGATAACGCGTTCATGCTGGGCGACAGCGTGGTCCAATATCTCCGGCGCAAGGTAACCTTCATCACCGGCAACCCCTACCTGCGCCAGGTCGATTCCACGTTTATCGAGCGTACGAACGCTCCCGATTCCCTGCGCCTCGACACGCTCCACGTGGTGAGCGGCCGGATGGAGGCCCATCGCGATTCCACCAACACGTTCATCGCGCGGGATAGTGTCCGGATCCTGCGCGGCGACCTGGCGGCGCGGGCGGACCTCGTCATGATGTTTCGCAACGACAGCCTTGCCGTCCTGCGTCACGATCCCGTGGTATGGTACCGCGACAATCAGATCACCGCGGACTCGATTGCGGTCACGTTTTCACGCAATGCCGTGGAAAAAATGGAGGCTCACCGCGAAGCTTTCGCCGCGTCGAAAAGCAAGCCCGAACCCGGAGACACGCCCGGCCCGCCCGGACGTTTCGACCAGACCGAGGGTAACGTCATCACGATGTTCTTCGACGGGCACACGCTCCATCGCATCGAGATCGTGGGGAGCGCCATTAGCCTGTACTGGCTGTACGATGGCCGGGCGCTCAACGGGGTGCGCCGGGAATCGGGCGATCGCATGGTGATTTCCTTCAAGGAAGGCAAGGCCGATGCCATCCGTACAGCCGGCGGGGTGGAAGGCGTTTACTACCCCGAAAAACTCGTCCGGAACCGGGAGTCGAGCTTCAACCTCGAGGGGTTCCATTGGCGCACCGACCGCCCGGGCTATCCTGATATCCCCTCCAGCTCTCAACACCAGCCAGCGAAACCATGACTATTTCCGAAATTCGAACCCATTTTCCTTTCCTTGAAACGGGAAAAATCTACCTCAACCATGCCGCCGTATCGCCGCTGTCGGACTACGTGACCGGCGAAATCACCACGTACCTCGAGGGCCGCTCCGCGGGCAAAGTCGGGATGTTCGAGGAAATGCTCGAAGCCACGCGGGACCTGCGCAGCTTGATGGCGGAGTTCCTCTCCACCCGTCCCGACCGCGTCGGCTTCGGTCGCAACACCAGCGAAGCCCTGAGCCTGGTGGCGTCCGGCCTCCCCTGGCGTTCAGGCGACACGGTGCTGCTCAACGACGCGGAATTTCCGGCCAACGTCTATCCCTGGCTAAACCAACGGCGCCACGGCGTGGAAGTGAAATTCCTCCCGACGGTCAACGGCGCCGTCACACCGCAAATGATCGAGGATGCGTTGACTCCGAAGACCCGTGTCGTCGCGCTCAGCTTCGTGCAATTCCTGTCGGGATACCGTGCAGACCTCGCTGCCATCGGCACTCTCTGCCGCGAGAAGGGTGTGCTGCTGATCGTGGATGGCATCCAGGGGCTGGGGCCGCTGCGCATCGACCTCTCGAACACGCCGGTGGATTTTATCGGGGCGGGCGTGCAGAAGTGGCTGATGGGGCCCTTGGGGATCGCCGTGTTCTACATCACCGAGGAACTCCAGGAA
This sequence comes from Bacteroidota bacterium, assembly GCA_024276335.1. Lineage (GTDB taxonomy): Bacteria > Bacteroidota > Ignavibacteria > SZUA-365 > JAADGX01 > JAADGX01. Next base: position 5,787 of record JAJRXL010000362.1, on the reverse strand, counting down.
CGCCTCCAGCCCGCGTACGCCGGGTGGTTGAGCGTCCGGAGCCCCTTCGACTTCTTCAACTACTCGCAGGAATTGCGCGACACCGCGGCACGCTTCGAGTACGGCACCCCCGCCGCCCTGGGGCTGTTCGGGTTCCGTGGCGCGTTGCGGTTTTTCCGGGACGTGGGCTTCGACAACATCGGGAAGATGGTGAAAGACAATGCGGATCGTCTGTTCTCGCGGCTGGATAAATGCGAACTCGACATCATCACCCCGCGTGACGAGCATCGCCGCGCGGGCATCGTTACGTTCTCTCATCCACGGGCCGAAGAGATATTCCATCAGCTCCAGGAAAGGGATATCATCGTCTCCCACCGTTCCGGGCACCTGCGCCTGGCGCCGCACTTTTACAACACCCCGGACGAAATCGACCGCGCCTGTGTCGTTATCGAAGAACTGACGACAAGCTGAAGCAGCTCCCGGTACGGAAAACTTTGAAGGAGTTCAGGGTGCGGGACGCCGCAGGATTTCCATGGAGAGGACATCGCGAATGGATTGAACGATGACGTCGGCCTCTTGCAGGAACTCTTCGCCCAACGTGGTTTCAACGGCTATACAGTACATGCCGGCGTTCCTGGCCGATTCAATTCCCAGCGGGGCGTTTTCAATCACCACGCACTCTTCCGGCCCGATTCCCAGCTTGCGGGCTGCAATGAGGTAGGGATCCGGAAACGGCTTGGCACGCGGCACTTCGTCCCCGGTGACGATCGCTTCGAACGCGGTCCGGTGGCGGTCGGGGATGGCCGTTTCCATGTTGCGCAAGGCCGAGGCAGTCACAAGCGCGGTCCGGAATCCGCGCCGCCGCATTTCGTACACGACGTCAAACGCTCCCTCGTAGTGGGAAACGGTAACGATCGAGCGGTAATATTTCCGCTTGCGATCGATGAACGCCTCACGCTCCTCTTCCGGAATGTGGATGCCCGCCTCTTCCATGAGCAGGGGAAGGATCTCACGGGAATTCCTGCCCTCGTGCAGGAGCACCGAATGCTTGGACACGGAACCGCCCCGCTCATCGAACATCTTCCGCCAGGCCAGATAGTGGTAATGCAACGAATCCACGATGACGCCGTCCATATCGAACAGGACCGCGCGGAAAGCCGAATGTTCTTTCTTCGTATCGCCCATCGGGAGTAATATACGCAATCGGGAAGTTCATTTTTTAACTGTGCGAATAATTGCATCTTAATACGGGTTTCGACCCCGGTTTAAAGGCGCAACGAACGCCGTAACCGCATGAATTACACGTCACCACGATAAATGACTTCCGGTCTTCTCAAACTGATCTGCATTCTGCTGCTGCTTTCCGCCACGGGGCTTTTCCCGGAGAACAACACGTGCCTGGCCCAGTCGCGGAAGAAAAAGAAACGCACCACGGTGGTGACACCGAAGATCCGGAGTACGAAGAAAGAGCTGGATAAAATCAGGAAATCCATCCGGGCGCTGGAAAAAGACCTTTCCAAGAAGAAGGCGAAGGAGCACTCCACTCTGAAGAAGATCGATACCTACCAGCGCCAGACGGCCTTGCTGCGCGCCCTCATCAGCGAACTCAACACCCAGGCGCATAATTATGAACGCAACATCCAGATCGCCCGGCTCAACCTCAAGGTGGCGCGGAACCAGTTGAAGACGTTGCAGGAAAACTACGCCGCTTACGTGCGCGCCGCCTACATGCGCGGCCGCCTGACCGACGCCGAGTTGATCCTGTCCTCCACCAGCCTGAACCAGATGTTCATTCGCTCCAAGTATCTCAAGTCGTTCACGGAACTGCAGCGGCGCGAGGCCCGGCGCATTAAGGAAAAACAGGAACAAATCGAGGAGCAGAAACGCGCCCTGGAGGAGGGACTGGCCGAACAGAAACGGTTGATCCGGGAAAAGGAGCGGGAGTCGCAGCGCCTGGCCGAAAAGACGCGCAAGCACAAGAGCCTGCTTCAGGAAGTCCGCCAGGACAAAACCAAGCTGCTGAAACGCCTGCGCCAGCGGCAGGCGGCGGCCAGGAAGCTCCAACGGATTATCAACGATCTTGTCGCCAAGGAGCTCGCCCGCCGCAAGAAAGCAGCCGCCAAGCGCGGCATTCACGAACTGCCCACGACACCCATAAGTAAAACCGCCTTCGGCAGGCTCAAGGGCAACCTGCCCTGGCCGGTATCCCGGGGAACGGTATCGGAAGAATTCGGCAAACGCGTGCATCCCACTCTGGGCACCATCACCATCAACAAGGGCATCACTATCACCGTCCCGGAAAACAGCCCCGTTCATGCCGTCGCCGACGGGAAGGTCTCAACATCCACGTTTATCGCGGGCTTCGGCAACCTCCTTATCATCGACCACGGGGAGGGCTTCTACACGGTGTACGCCCACCTCAACCAGGTGTACGTCAAGGAGAACCAGAAAGTGAAAGCCGGACAGCGCATCGCACGGAGCGGCGAAACGGTCGAGGGACCCGCGCTCCACTTCGAAATCTGGCGCGAACGGGAAGTCATGAATCCCAGGAGCTGGTTGCGGAAGTGAAAGCCCGTCCGGAAATTCCCTTAGTTAATTTCCGCACAGATCTCGTCGCAGAGGAGAAATCCCTCGGGCGTGACGAACAAGCGGTTGCCTTCGACGGCGAGCAGGCCCCGCTCCATGTACATCCTCATGCGTTCCCGGTTGTCTTCCAGCAGGTCCGATCCGAAGCGGGTGCGGAATCCTTCCAGGTCGATGCCTTCGCTGCGGAGACCGAGGTAAATACATTCGGTGCGCAGTTGTTCCGCTGTCAAGCGTTCGCCGCCTGCCCGTGCCGTGCCCGAAGCGCGAACCATCTCGATGTATCCGCCGATGGAAGGAACGTTCCACGTCCGCATGTCGTCCACGAATGAATGCGCGGACGGACCGAACCCGAGGTACGGTTCGTGGCGCCAGTACACGAGGTTGTGCCGACACTCGCATCCCCGACGTGCGAAGTTCGACACCTCGTAGTGCACGAAACCCCAATCGTCAAGAAGGCGCATTGTCGTTTCGAACAATCCGGCATCCTCTTCCTGCGTGGGCACACGGACGTCTCCCCGGTGTACGACCGCGGCGAGAGGCGTTCCCTTTTCCACCGTGAGCGAGTAGCAGGACAGGTGCGATACTCCAAGGTCATACGCCTGCCGGAGATTCTCGCGCCAGCGGGAAACGGTCTGTCCGGGCAGCGCAAACATCAGGTCGAGACTGATATTATCGAAACCCGCCCGCCGCGCCGCCTCGACGGATTCCCTTGCCTGAGCCGGTGAATGGATGCGGCTGAGGAAAGCGAGGTCGTCTTCGAAAAACGACTGTACGCCGATGCTGAGACGATTGACGCCGCATGCGCCGTAGCCGGCCAACGAGTCCGACGTCACGGTTCCGGGGTTGCACTCCATGCTCACTTCCGCATTTTCATCCAGGGCGAAACATTCCCGCACCGCGTCGAGGATTGCGCGTATTTCTTCGGGGGATAGAAGGGAAGGCGTGCCGCCGCCGAAGTACACCGAGCGAAACACCGCATCGCGCGGAGCTTCCTTCGCGCGGCTCCTGATTTCTTCCGTCAAGACGGAGACGAACTCATCCCGGAATTCGCCTTCGACGACGGAGTAGAAATCGCAGTACACGCACTTGCTCTCGCAGTACGGTATATGCAGGTAGATTCCCGCCATGATTCAATGAACGGTAGATAACACGCGGTTCCAGCGTATGGAACGCACCAGCTCCAGCGGCTTCGTTACGCTGATGTCGGAATCCCAGCTCCAGTAGATCAAGAACGCCTCCCCCACCAGGTTCTCGCGGGGAACGAATCCCCAGAACCGGCTGTCTTCACTGTCGTCCCGGTTGTCTCCCAGCATGAAGTAGTAATCCCGCTCCACCGTGTAAGCGTCGGACTGCTTGCCGTCGAGCTCGATGTCGCCATCCACCGTGAAGCGCACCGTGTGTCCCTCGCGCTCGATGAACAGCCGCCACTGGTCCAGGTTGTCGAGCGAGAGTTTCACGTGCATTCCCTTGTACGGCACTACCATCGGCCCCCAGAAGTCCTTGTTGTTATTCGAGCCCTTCGGGTAAATACGCGGCTGCGTTTGTCCTTTCCGCATGGTGTAGGGAGTAAACCGGCCGGTGGCCGGGTCTGGCTGTCGGATGCCGTTCACGTACACCCGCTTTGCCAGCACCTGGACGGTGTCGCCGGGGCGTCCCAGGCACCGCTTCACGTAGTACACGACTTCCGGCGGATGAACGACATCAGGCCCGCCGGGAAATTCGAATACGACCAGGTCGTTCAGCCCCGGCCCGCCGGTCCCGATCAAGGTGTAATGGGGGATCTGGATACCGGTCAGCGGGATGTTGCGGGGAGTGCAAAGGCCGAACGCCACCTTGTTGACCAGGAGGAAATCACCTGGCATCAGGGTGTCTTCCATGGACGCCGTGGGAATGCGATAGGCTTCCACCAGGAAGACCTTGATGAGCAGGGCGATAATGAACGCGTACAACAGGGAAGTGCCGTACAGCCTCAGCCACGATGTCTTGCCTGCCGTCGGAGAATCCGTGTTCGTACTTTCCGACCCGGCCGGATGAGAATTACTCGATAATGGTTCCGATGCGTTCAAACCGAATACTGCCTAGTTTCTTGACAAGATTGAAGATCGGAATATTGGGATCCCAGGACCAGTACACGATCATGGGCGTACCCACGACGTTTTCCTTGGGGATGAATCCCCAGAACCGGCTGTCCAGCGAATCGTCCCGGTTATCGCCCATGCCGAACACGTAATCGCGTTCGACGACGTACGTGTTTTGGGGTTTCCCGTCGATAAGGATCTGGTCGCCCTGCAGGCCCACGGTGTGACCTTCGCGGCGGATGAAGATGAGCCATTCGATGAGATTGTCCCTGCTGAGCTTGATCACGTCGCCTTTCTTCGGAATGCGAAGGGGCCCGTAGTTGTCCTCGTTCCAGGGTTTGCCCGGCGGAAAGAGGCGGGGGTTAATGTCGTCGGGAGGCTTGGGAAGCGTGGAAAAACGCACACCAGGCGGGTTGGGGTACAACTTTCCGTTTACGTACACCTTCTTTTGCCGGATTTCCAGTGTATCGCCCGCCACGGCCACGCAGCGCTTCAGGTAGTACTGGAATTCCCGTGCTTTCACCGAATCCCTGTTGCCCGGGAAGATGAACACGATGACATCACCTTGCTCGGGGTCGCGGAAGCCGGGCGTACGCACGTATGGGATCTCGATTTCCTTGCCGAACAGGATTCCGATCAGCGGAATGGTTGGGGGAGTCGTACCGCCATAAATGAACTTGTTGACGAAAAGCAGGTCGCCCGCCATGACCGTGTTTTCCATGGAGCCGGTCGGCACCTGGAAGGACGCGAGAACGAAGCTGTTCAGAATGATAACAGCCCCCAGGGCGAACCCGATGCTCTTCAACGTTTCTACAACCTTATCCTTGAACGACTGGGACTCCCGGACATGCTTGCGCTTGTTCTGTTGGGCCTGTCGTAATCGTCGATCTTTCACTGGTGTGTTTCCTTCGCTGAATGAAAATGAACTGGTATTTACTCTCCGACGGACAGTACGGCCAGGAACGCCTCCTGGGGCACTTCCACGGAGCCGACTTGCTTCATGCGCTTCTTGCCTTCCTTCTGTTTTTCCAGGAGCTTGCGCTTGCGGCTGATGTCCCCGCCGTAGCACTTCGCCGTCACGTTTTTCCGCAGCGCCTTGATACTTTCCCGTGCGATGACCTTGTTCCCGATGGCCGCCTGTATG
>JAJRXL010000361.1 GCA_024276335.1 Bacteroidota bacterium | reverse complement strand
CGTTATTACCACCGGTTCGACGATCGGGGAATGCGCGAGGGTATTGAAAGGCGCGGGTGTAACGTGGGTCGGCGCGCTGGCCGTGGCGTCACCTCTCGGCCGTGATCATGATGGGGTGTAACAGAGCAGTGTAAACGCGGGGGCTCAGGTTTTCCCGGCGTACGTATCGGCCACGGCGGCTTCGGTGAAGGAGAGGTATGGAAAGTAGTCGTGCAGCGGGTAGCGAAACCCCTCCGGCCAGTACGAGCCCGAAGCCCTGTCGAGGCGGTACGTGCCCTTGTATTGTTTCCGGGCGACGACACACAGCATTTCCGCAAGGCGATCGATGTCGTCCCTGTTGTTGTAACAACCGAAACTGGCGCGTACCATGCCGGGCAGGTTGGTCCGGTTGCCGCCGAGTATTTCCGCGGTAACGGCTTTCGCATTGTCTTCGTTGAATTTCAAGAGCCGTTTCACGTAGGGATGAGCGCAAAAGCATCCGTTCCGCACGCCGACCGCGCCCTCGCAACTGAGGATACTGGCGACCAGGGAATGCGGGACGTCCTGGATGTTGAACGTCAAAACTCCCACCTTGTCTTCGAGTGAATCCTTTCCCGGCCCGTAGATGGTCAGCCCGGGAACCTCGCGCAGTTTCTCCACGGCATACGCAATCAATGCACGTTCGTGCTCGGCGATGGCGTCCAGGCCCACCCCTTCCAGGACGCGTATGGCGGCGGCCAGCGCGATGCCCCCCGGAACGTTTGTGCTGCCCGCTTCTTCCCTGGCGGGAGGAGGGCTCCAGGCCACGAAATCTTCCTCCACGATCTCCACTACGCCACCCCCCACCATGTCGGGATCGCCTTCCATGAACCAGTCGGTAGGACCGATGAGCACGCCGGTTCCGAACGGCGCGTACATCTTGTGGGCGGAATAAGCGAGAAAGTCGATGTGCCCAGGATCGTGGTTGGGGAGCACGTCGATCGATCGATGCGGCACGAGTTGGGCCGCGTCAACGAAAATCATTGCTCCGTACCGGTGGGCAAGCTCCGCAAGCTCGTGCACGGGATTGACGATGCCGGTGATGTTGGATGCGCCGGTCACGCAGAGTATCCGGACGTTGTTCTTGTATTGTTCGAACGCATCTCGAAGTGACCGCATGTCGAGGTAGCCGAAATCGTTCACACCGACGTGAACGACGCGGGCGTACTTCCGCCACGGGAGATCGTTGGAGTGGTGTTCCATGAGGGTCGTGATGACCACGTCGCCGTCGCGCCACCGGGTGCGGTTTGCGAGCTTGTTCACGGCCTCGGTGGTGTTCTTGAGGAAGATAACGGTGTTGCGTTCCAGGTCGGCGTGGACGAAACGCCCGGCCACGGCATGCGCCTCGTCGAAGGCCTCCGTGGCCAGGATGGCCTTGAACCCCGTTCCCCGGTGAACAGCGGAGTAATACTGCATGAAGCGCTCCAGTACCTGGAACACCTGCCTGAACGCGGGCGTGCTGGCGCCGTTGTCCAGGAAGACATATGGCAGGGTGGTTCCATCCAGAACGGGCGCTTCGGCGTCGATTCCCATGATATTGGCGCGCAGCTCGGAAACTGTTTGCGGAAAGATGATGTGATCGGCTGTCATGGATTTTCGATGTTTTCTTCAGGCAACTATTTCCGGTGTAAAATACAAGAGGCGTCGCGGCTGGACAAGGGACGCTATCGTACCAGTATCACAGTGCGATGGACGGCGTGCACGTCGGTGGAGAACCTCGCGATGTACATGCCGGGGGGAAGGCTCCTGCAATCGAGGTGCACGAGGGAAGATCCCGGCGCGTATCTACGTGGCGGTATGGACTGGCGCCGCCGTCCCAATGCGTCGAAGAGTTCCACCCGCACACGGGTTTCCCTTGTGAGCGAAACCCTGAACGTGGCTTCGGATGCCGACGGGTTGGGCATGGCCGGGCTCACGGTCAATCCCTCGCGCCGGACGCCGCCGCTGCGGCAGGTGCCGGAAAGAACGACGAGGCCGGGCGAGTACTGGGCATCCGGGACGGGATCGAAAACGTTGACGACGCTGTGCTCCAACGTGACGGGAATAGGTCCCCGTGCATCGAGTCGGGGCAGAATCCCGATTTCACCGAGGAGGGCTGCCCCTGTGACCGGGGGGCCGTGCAACTCAAGTGTAAGGGTTTGCTCGCTCGCGTCGGAAGCAAGCGCCGCCGCGTGGATGTGCCATCCCGCGAGAGCTGGGGAAAGAGTGAATTCCCGGCCGGGAGCGAACGCTGCCCAATTCGACGGTACGGCGACACGCAATACGACGGCCTGGATTCCTTCCGGCAAGGCAAGCCCCCTTGCGCGGATGGGAACGAACACGGGCCTGCCCGGCATGCCGTACGCGGTATCCGCGCTGATGACAACGTCGCGTCGGGGAATGGCGGGCACCAGGGTTATACATCCTTCCTCGTTTTCGGCCAGGTGAACCAAGACCCGCCGCGGGCCGGGGGCGCGCGCAACGACGGGAAGGTACAGGAACGTATGATCGCCGGGTTGCACCGTCGCCCCGCCGGTGGTGATTACGACCTGGGTCTGTTCCCGGCCGGGTCGTACCAGCATCGACCAGCGTGCGAAATCAGGGTGAACCGTGAACGCGCCGGTTGTTTCCATCCCGGGGTGTCGAACGACGAAGCGAAGGGTGGTGAGTGCCATGCCGGAGCGCGGCGAAAAACCGAGGGCGAATACGACGGTGTCGCCCGTCGCGGCGTCGATCGATGGCGGGGAAACCCAAGCCGGGACGGGGTCGAGTTCCCACGGCCTGCGCGGCGCCTTGTACGAGGTCGCGGCTGCGGCCGTGTCGCCGGGCAGGAAAAAGGACACTTCCACGGTTCGCACGGCGCCGTTGGCGCAAAGGGGAGTGAGGTAACGGGCGGTACACCAGTAGTCGTCAACAGGCTCAAAGGACAAGGCGTCGTACACGGAGTCCACCGCACGGGGATCGGAAGCGTGCACGAAGAAGCCGTTGGTCCGCCTGCACAAGTCGATCATGGCGGCCTGCCCGTCGGGCTTGTTTCCTACCCCGATGACGAACACACGGATGTCGTCGGTGTTTGCCCGCGTCACTACGTCATCGAGGGTGCGGCTGAAATTCCGCGTGTTGTTGACGCCGTCGGTAAAGAAGACGACGGCCTTGATCGCTCCTCTTCCGAACTCGTTGATGTCCTCGACGGCGCGGTGCATGCACTCGTACAGGGCGGTTCCGTTGAAAGGGAAGGGGGCGTCCGTAATCGCGCGCGTTTCGCTGTCGAGGCGGGCGCTGTCGCGTGTGACGGGAACCCGTCGGTCGATAAACGTGGCGAACGTCCAGAGCGAGGCTTCATCGCCGTTGTCGGTAAATCGCAGGTGGCGGAGGAACGCGCGGGCGGCGTTCCGGGCTTCGGGCAGGTCGTTGACAAGGCTTCGCTCCACTCCAATGGCAATGGATACGGGTAGGCGTCGTTGTTCCGGGCAGTCGATAGTGAAAGAAAGATCGGCGCCGTTTTCGACGAGCTTGCGTGGGGTGGCGTCGTTCGGCCGGAAAAGGGTGCCGCCGTTTGTGACGCGGAAAGGAAAAGAGAGAGCCGGATAGGCAGAAGTATCGATGGCGCCAAGGAACAAGGTTGGCTGCGCTGCCAACGTGTGCACGCTTGCGAACAGGGTGAAACACAGGGCAAGCCAGGTCTTTCCCACGGTGCGCATGTTTGCAATGCGGGGTGATATGGGGCCGAAGTCGTGCAAATATTTTCTCCCATTCGGCGACAAGAGACGGAAAGAGACGTTTTAGCCGGTGGAAGAAACCATAAAAAGACTCCAATTCCTCACCGCATCCCTCGGCGCCGTGTTTGCGAATACCCTTGTAAAATGGGGCTATTTACGGATATTCACAAGAACTTTCCATCATTGCCCCACACATACCCGGCTCGGCTTTTATAACGTCCTTGACTTTCATGCAATTGGTGACTACCTTTGTATTTAGCTTTATTTTTACCGTTTCATGTATATATCATATAACCAATGAGCAAGACAACAATATCAACATTCCAGGCCAGGGAAGTCGACGTAGAGAAGAAATGGTACGTCGTCGATGCCGATGGCATGGTGCTCGGTCGCCTGGCAGCGAATGTCGCCCGGATACTGCGAGGAAAGCACAAGCCGATATTCACCCCTCACGTGGATACCGGCGATTTTGTCATTGTCATCAATGCCTCCAAGGTACGTGTCACGGGCAAGCGCCTGGACAAGAAGGAATACTTCCGGCATTCCGGCTATCCGGGCGGCGTGACGATGCGAAGTTTCAAAGAGCAGATTCAAAAGAATCCACGTTTCGTAATTGAACACGCGGTGAGGGGAATGCTTCCTCACAACAAGTTGGGACGGCGTATTTTCAAAAAGTTGAAAGTGTACGCGGGCAATGAGCACCCGCATGCGGCGCAGCAACCCATCGAATTGAAATTTAACGATACGAAATAGAGATCAAGAGGAGATTGGTTATGATCAACATGATCCATGTCGGACGGAGGAAAAGCGCGGTGGCGCGGGCGTACCTGGTACCGGGTACCGGCAAGATCGTCATCAACGGGAAACCGGTTGACGAGTATCTTCCCCTGCCGACGCTGATCCAAGATATTCGCGCGCCGTTCACGGTGACGGAAACAAACAACAAGTTCGATACGAACATCACAGTGCGCGGAGGCGGACTGAACGGGCAGGCGGGCGCCATTCGTTTGGCCATTGCCCGCGCGCTGGCCGCCAAGGACGCGGAATACCGTGCACCGCTGCGCGCCGCCGATTTGCTGACGCGCGACCCGCGCATGGTCGAGCGGAAGAAGTACGGCCGTCCCAAGGCGAGAAAACGGTTCCAGTTCTCCAAGCGCTAATTCACTCGTTTCATCACACATGCGCCCCGATGTGCCGGCGGGTGTCCGCCGCGGCGGATAACCGGTACAGGAGACGGGCGCAGAGGAAAAACCCGGAGGTTTATCATGCCACGTGTTTCACTCGAACAACTACTTGAATCAGGAGCCCATTTCGGGCACCTCACCCGCCGTTGGAATCCGAAGATGCGACCCTACATCTTCATGGAGCGCAACGGCATTCATATCATCGATCTGAAGAAAACGCAGGAGCTGCTCGACAAGGCCTGTGGCCAGATTTCGCGGATCGTGGCCAGCGGCAAGAAAATCCTGTTCGTCGGCACCAAGCGTCACGCCAAGGACATCGTGCGCGAGGAAGCGACCCGTTGCGGGATGAACTACGTCACCGAGCGCTGGCTGGGAGGGATGCTCACCAACTTCACCACCATTCGCAAGAGTATCAAGCGCCTGGCCAACATCGAGAAGTCCGAGAATGACGGGACGTTCGAAAAGCTGACCAAGAAAGAGCGCCTGATGTTGACGCGCGAAAAGGAAAAGCTCAACCGCGTGCTCAGCGGCATTATCGACATGACACGGCTCCCCGGTGCCGTGTTCGTGGTGGACGTCATGAAAGAACACATTGCCGTCAAGGAAGCGAAGCGGCTGAACATTCCCGTGTTCGCCATCCTGGATACGAACTGCGACCCGGACCCGATCGACTATCCCATCCCGGCCAACGATGATTCCATCAAGTGTATTCAGCTCATCACGCGCGCCATAAGCGACGCGGTTGAAGAAGGCAAGGAGCTGGGACGTCGGCAGAAAGCCGAGGCGGAAGCGGAAAGCGAGCGGCGCGTGAAGGAAACAGAATCCCATTCAAAAGAATAATTGACGACGACACGGAAAAAACATGGAAATTACAGCACAACAGGTCAGAGCCCTCCGGGAACAAACCGGCGCGGGGATGATGGATTGCAAAAAGGCTCTGACGGAAGCCGAAGGTGATTTTGAGAAAGCCGTCGAACTGCTTAGGAAACGGGGCGCGGCAATGGCCGCGAAGCGGGCCGACCGCGAAGCCAAGGAAGGCCTCGTGCTTTCCTCCGTCGAGGGGAACGAGGGCCACCTGGTGGAAGTCAATTGTGAAACCGATTTTGTAGCCCGGAGCGATGATTTCATCGCCTTCGCCAATCGGGTTCTCGACGTCATCAAGTCCGGGGCGCCTTCTTCCGTCGAAGAGCTCCTCACGCTTTCCGACAACGGCGGCACAATCGCGGACGCGCTGAACGAAGCCACGGGCAAGATCGGAGAAAAACTGCAAATCAAGCGCTTTGCATCGTACCGGTCGGATAACGGCCTCGTCATCGATTACATTCATCCCGGCAGCAAGCTGGGCGTTCTGCTCGAACTGTCGGTGGAAGGGCCACCCGCGGAGGAACTCAAGGAAATCGGTCGCAACATCGCCATGCAAATCGCCGCGATGAACCCCCTGGCCGTTTCGCGCGACGACGTGGCGCCGGAAGTCGTGGAAAAGGAAAAGGAGATTTACCGCCAGCAGGCGCTCGAATCCGGAAAACCCGAAAATATCGTGGACCGCATCGTCGAGGGCCGGATGCAGAAGTTCTTCCAGGAAAACTGCCTGCTGGAACAGACGTTTATCCGGGACAACAACCAGACGGTAAAGGAATACCTCGAGGATGTCTCAAAGAAACTGGGCGTGCCTGTCGGCGTGGCCCGCTACCATCGCTTCCAGATAGGAGCGGATTGACCCGATTCTGAAAAAAGTCTTTTTGTTCACGCGAAAAGACTTTTTTCGTATTATATCTGCATGAATCCGAAGTACAAACGAATATTGCTCAAGCTCAGCGGGGAAGCGCTCCTGGGCGACAAGGAGTACGGGATCGATACCAAGGTGCTCGTCCAGTTCGCCGAGGATCTCGCCTCGGTGCACGAACTGGGAGTGCAGATCGGCATCGTTATCGGTGGCGGCAACATTTACCGCGGCGTCACTTCGTCCTCGGACGGCATTGACAAGGTTACCGGCGACCAGATGGGCATGCTGGCCACCATCATCAATTCCCTGGCCTTGCAGAACATGCTGGAGCGTAAGGGCATTTATACGCGCCTGGCCACGGCCATCGAAGTCAACCAGATCGCGGAACCCTACATCCGCCGCCGGGCCATTCGTCACCTGGAAAAGAACCGCATCGTGATCCTCGGCGCAGGAACCGGCCACCCGTACTTTACCACCGACACGGCCGCCTCGTTGCGGGCGGTGGAACTTCAGGCGGATGTCATCATCAAGGGCACGCGCGTGGACGGTGTGTACGATTCCGACCCGGAAAAGAATCCCAACGCGTTCCGGTTCCAGAGCATTTCGTACCTCGACGTACTCACCCGCAACCTGGAGGTCATGGATATGACTGCCATCACCTTGTGCCGCGAAAACAACTTGCCCATCCTGGTATTCAACATGAACATCCCGGGCAACCTGAAGCGGTTGGTGATGGGCGAGCCGGTGGGGACGCTGGTCACTCATACCTCGGAGATCGTGGATTAATTCGTGTTTCAACATCGAGGAGACATTGTTCCATGCCCATGAAGGAAATCCTGAAAGAGACCCGCGAACGGATGGATAAGGCCGTAGAGCACCTGCGCCACGAGCTGGCCAATATCCGGACCGGGAAAGCAACTACTGCCCTGCTCGACGGTATTCGGGTGGAGTACTACGGAAATCCGACTCTGCTCAACCAGCTCTCCACCGTCAGCGTCATGGATGCCCATACCCTCAGCATCCAGCCGTGGGATCGGAGCGCCCTGGGGGCCATCGAAAAGGCCATTCTCGCCTCCGAGTTGGGACTGAATCCTTCCAACGACGGCAATCTCATCCGCGTACCCATCCCTCCCCTGAACGAAGAGCGCCGCAAGGAACTGGTCAAGCTGACCCGTCGCTACGGCGAGGACGCCAGGATCGCTCTTCGCAACATCCGCAGGGACGCCATCGAGCACCTTAAGAAAGCGGAAAAAGAGGAACATGTTTCGGAAGACGAACGTAAGCGCGCGGAACAGCAGGTGCAGGAGATCATCGAGGAACACACGAAACGTATCGAGGAACTCCTGGATATGAAAGAAAAGGAAATCATGGAAGTGTAGCGCATTATCTCCATCCCGTTACCCCCTCCGGGTCCTTCCGGCGGGGGTTTTTTGTTTAGGAAGAAAAATGCGTGAAACTCTGGTGTTTTGCTATGGCAGGAAGAAGCATCCACGCGTTCCGATCGCGGAAGCGGCCGGAACATCGACAGGTTACGCCTTCTTCGTGCCCTGTGCGGTTATAAATGGCCGAAGACCGAGGAACGGAAGACAAGGGGACAAGGAGACGCTTGAATTTGAAATTTGGCGCTTCTTGATAACGCGTTGAACGTTCAAACGTTTTTCCTTTGCGTCCTTCCGCGTCCGCAAAAGCACCGGCGGACAGGTTGCGGTTAAACACATATGTAGTTCGTGGCTCGTAGCACGAACTTCAAATGCTTTTTACATTTTACTTTTTACTTGGCCATCGCGGTCTGACTCGCCAATTCGCCCAT
>JAJRXL010000360.1 GCA_024276335.1 Bacteroidota bacterium | reverse complement strand
CACCGGCGCCGACCCGGACGCGGCCCGCCGCATGCGCTACCTCAGCGCAGCAGGGATATTCCTGTATGCCTTTACTTCGACTTTCGCCGCTTTCGACTGGCTCATGAGCCTGGAACCCCACTGGTACTCGACGATCTTCGGTGTATATATCTTCGTCGGTGGATTCCTGGCCGCTTTGACGTTCATGACGCTCTTTTTCTTGTTTCTGAGAAGCAAGGGCGCGATGGCGGACGTTGTAACACGCGAAACCTACCACGATCTGGGAAGGATGCTTTTTGCCTTCATCGTGTTCTGGGCATACATCGCGGGGTCACAGTACTTCCTCATCTGGTACGCGAACATACCCGAGGAAACGTCGTGGTTTTTGGCCAGGTGGAACGATAGTTGGAAAACCCTAAGCATTGTTATCATCATTTTCCATTTCGCGATTCCGTTTATCGTGCTTGTATTCCATTCCACGAAGCAAAATCTGAAGGTGCTTGGAACGATTGCCGGGATATTGCTGGTCATGCATTACGTCGATTTGTACTGGGTAGTAATGCCGAACTTCGACGAACATGTACAGCTTTCCTGGATGGATTTGGTGACGTTCGTGGGTATCGGGGGATTGGTGTTGTGGATGTTCATCTCGCGGTATTCACGTTTCCCCCTCGTCCCGGTCAAGGACCCGAAGTTGCGGCAATCCATCGAACACCGGGTATAGCAGTCTGAATCACGTTGACGTCGGTATGTTGAAAACACCGTTAATACAATCGGGAACAGGAAAGGAAGCCGCAAGCGAGGTTGCCTGTTTCCATTGCGGGGACCGCTGCACCTCCGGAGTGATCGCCGTCGGCGACAAGCGTTTCTGCTGTCATGGCTGCAAGGCCGTGTACGAACTTCTCCACGCGAAAGACCTCTGCCGCTACTACAGCGTGGATGAGGCGGGACGCGGCGTAAAGCCTGCTGATGACGAGCTTACCCGCCGCTTCGAATTCCTCGACGACCCAGTAGTCGTCGAGCGGCTTTGTGATTTTGCCGACAACCGGAGGCAGGTCGTGACCTTCTATGTTCCGGGAATGTATTGCAGTTCCTGCATCTGGCTCCTGGAAAAGTTGAACGAGCTGCACGACGGGATCCTTTCATCACGTGTGGACTTTTTGCGAAAGGAATTGATAGTCGCGTTCAACCCCGACTCGATTTCCCTCCGCGATGTAGCTGTTCTTATGGCTTCTATCGGGTACGAGCCGGTGATACACCTCGAATCCGTGGCGAAGCGACGCAGTCGGTTCACGGATAAAAAGCTGTACTACAAACTTGGCGTCGCAGGGTTTGCGTTCGGAAACGTCATGCTTCTTTCGTTTCCGCATTACCTTGCCGGAGAAGGGGGATTGGATCCATCGTTCCGGAAATTTTTCACCTACATCTCCCTTGTGCTTTCTCTTCCCGTGTTCTTTTACTGTGCATTCGATTATTTCAAGTCCGCCTGGAGCGGTTTGAAGCGGCGTTTTCTCAACATCGATGTTCCCATTGCCCTCGGCATCATCGTTTTATTCGGAAGAAGCGCGTTTGAAATTGTAAGTGGAACAGGCGCTGGATTCCTGGATTCCTTTACCGGCCTGGTTTTCTTTCTCCTGGTGGGAAAAGTCTTTCAAAAGAAGAGTTTCGATGCATTGACCTTCGACCGTGATTACCGTTCGTTCTTTCCGTTATCCGTCACGGTCAGGAATGGGTCGACGGAGAACAGTATTCCGTTGACGAAGCTGAAAGTAGGTGACAGGATGATCGTGCGAAATCACGAGATCGTCCCGGCGGACGCCGTCGTGATTCGAGGCGAGGCCGGCATCGATTACAGTTTCGTGACCGGCGAGTCGGATGTCGTTCCCCAGAAAAGCGGCGACGTGATTTACGCCGGGGGACGCCAGGTCGGTCCGGCCATCGAGCTGGAGGTCGTACGGACGACCGAGCAAAGTCGCCTGGCGCAGTTGTGGCAGAACGATGTCTTCCACGGTTCCGGACGCTCGCGTCTCACGCGGGTGGTGGACACGATGAGCAAGTACTTTACCGGTGCCATTCTGGCTGTTGCCGCAGTGTCGGGGTTGTACTGGTTTATGCATGATCCGTCGCTGGCGCCGCTGGTAATTACCGCGGTGCTGATCGTGGCTTGCCCCTGCGCGCTGGCCCTGTCCACCCCGTTTACGTTCGGTTCCGCGTTGCGGTGGTTCGGAAGAACAAAGGTGTACCTGAAAAATACCGACGTAGTGGAATCCCTGGCGAACGTTGATACCATCGTGTTCGACAAGACCGGCACATTGACGCACACGGGTTCGTCGCGGGTTCTATATGACGGCGATGAGCTCGGCCCGCGAGAGCTGTCCATGATCGAGTCGGTTTTGTATCACTCCACCCATCCGCTCAGCCGGCGGATTTTGAAAGAACTCGGCGGCGTGGAGCGGTTGCCGGTCACAGGCTTCGAGGAACTGCCGGGTAAGGGAATTCGAGGAGTCGTCGGCGGGGTGGAAGTCGGGGCCGGTTCAGCGTCCTGGGTTGGATTGGCGGAGGACAAGGGCGTGCGCGTGTTGCCTTCATCCGTGTACGTGACTATCGGTGACGCGAAAAGGGGCCGGTTCAGCGTAATCGGCGGATACCGACGGGGTGTGGAAGAACTCGTACGGTCCCTGCGGAAGCGGTACCGGCTCCTGGTGTTATCGGGCGACCATGAATACGACCGGCCTTACCTGGAAGAACTCTTCGGGGAGAACACGAAAATGCTTTTTCGGCAATCGCCGGAAGATAAACTCGCCCTCGTCCGTGAACTGAAGAACGAAGGGTGTCACGTGCTTATGATCGGCGACGGGTTGAATGACGCCGGCGCGTTAAAAGCCGCCGATGTCGGTATCTCCGTAGCTGAAGATGTGAACACGTTTGCACCCGCCTGCGACGGGATTGTTGATGCGGAGCACTTTCAAAGGCTGGACAGATACATGGAATATGCCCGTGCGAGTTATGTCATCGTCCTGGTGAGTTTCGGCATCTCGTTTTTGTATAACATCGCGGGGTTGAGTGTCGCCGTTGCCGGGATGCTTTCGCCGCTCGTTTCGGCGATACTCATGCCGCTCAGCTCGGTGACAATAGCGGCCTTCGCGTTAGTGGCCACGTCTCTTTCAGCAAAGCGAATCGGGGTGGTGCAACAATGACGGTTCTTTATGTTCTGATCGGTTTCAGTTTGTTCGTGGCCTTTATTTTCCTCGCT
>JAJRXL010000359.1 GCA_024276335.1 Bacteroidota bacterium | reverse complement strand
TCCAAAAGCTACCGTAGTAGGGGGAACCGATCAAGTGACGAAACAATTCCGCACCCTCGACATGTTCCGGCGTTGCTATCACACAGAGCCAATTATTGTTAGAGTCAATAACCTTGCCTGTCAAGTTCCTGTTCCGTATCTTCTCTGTATTGATGTACTGTTTCACTTCTTGAAACAGGCCGGCGATGAACAATACCAGACTTCCCACCGAACTCATCCTCGACTCCATCAGTGAAGGAGTCTTCACGGTCGATAAGAATTTCCGCATACAGTTTTTCAACCGGGCCGCGGAAAATATCACCGGTCATCACCGCGAGGAGGTCCTCGGCAGGTTCTGCAAGCAAGTATTCCAGGCCCACTCGTGCACCGATGACTGCCCCATCACCCGCGTTCTGCAAACCGGATCGAACGTCACCGATTTCAAAACCAGGATTCGTCACGGGAGCAGGGAAACGATTCCCATCAAACTCAACGCCTCCGTTCTTTTCGGCACACAGGACGATCCAATCGGCGGTGTCGTTTCATTCCGCTCGCTTGCCGACAACGGGTCCGGGGATCGCCCGCCTGCGCACGCCGCCGAGTTCCACGGCGTCGTGGGACGGAGCAGGGCCATGCGGCAGGTTTTCGACCTCGTCGAAGAGATATCCGACTCCGGTGCCACGGTGCTGATCCGGGGCGAGTCCGGCACCGGCAAGGAAATGATCGCCAACGCGATTCACGCCACCAGCCGGCGGCGAGACAAACCGCTCATCAAGATAAACTGCTCCGTTTTCCCGCCGGACCTCCTTGCCAGCGAGCTCTTCGGCCACATCAAAGGCGCGTTCACCGGCGCGATGAAAGATCGTCCCGGCCGGTTCGAACTCGCTGACGGGGGGACGCTCTTTCTCGATGAAGTGGCCGAAATGCCGCTCCAAATGCAAGTCCAGCTACTGCGCGTTCTACAGGAAGGGACGTTCGAGCGCATCGGCGAATCCGTGACCCGACGAACCGACGTCCGGGTCATCGCCTCGACCAACGTCGATATTGCCCGCGCCCTGCGGGAAGGAAAATTCCGCGAAGACCTCTACTACCGCCTCAACGTAATTCCTCTCGAACTGCCGCCGCTTCGCGAGCGCCTCGAGGACGTGCCGCACCTGGTAAAACATTTTCTTCGAAAGTTTTCCATGACGACCGGGAAGAAAATCCACGACATCGAAGATGAAGCGCTGGATTGCCTTGTCCAGTATCCCTGGCCGGGCAACGTTCGCGAACTGGAGAACGCCCTCGAATACGCGTTTGCGCGTACTACGGAAGCGGTCATTCGACTGGCTCGACTTCCCCTGGTCATACGACGGTCGTACGGGCAGTTCCATCGATTCCCGGCGCCGAAAACCGACGAAGCCTGGCAACTTCTCGCCCTCCTGGAACGACATCACTGGAACAGGACCAACGTCGCCAGGGAACTGGGCATCGGGCGCACTACCTTGTGGAGAAAAATGAAATCCCTCGGCATCTCCCGGGTTTGAAACAATCCCGTTCCTCCTGAAACACTCTGTTTCAACCGTTGCAACTCCCTGTCGCGGAAAGAATTACCCCGACGCCGCGCGTCTTCCCGGTTTCGGACGAAACAACATGTTCCACTCGTGAGCCCGAATCACGGTGTATTGCGAAGATTCCATGGCACGGTGTATGCCTTTCTTCACTCGCTATGCACGAGATGCTCGGAAACCAATTGTTCATGGCGAGGAACTATCCCTCAGCGGCCCGTCACCTGGAAAAGGCTCTCCAGGTGCACCCCGGAAATAAAGCCATCCGGCGCAAGCTCGTCATCTGCTACACGCAAACGAGGGAAACGGAACGCGCGCTCGACGTCTTTTTGTCCCTTATCGAGGACGACATCGACTACATCATCAACACGGACCCGGTGAGCGACGACTGTCCCTGCCCGGAGATCGTTTTTAATCTCGAAGACGAGCTGCACGGCATGGAGACAGCCTTCCGTGACAATCTCGTGTTGGGCATGCTCTGGCTTTACTGCGATACGGAACGCGCGTGGGAGTATTTCCATAAAGCGCTGGCCCAGCGGCCGGATAACCCGAAAATCAAATCAGCCTTAGCCATCATAAAGGCACGCATTCCAAATACAAATCCCACTAAAACCTGAACGAGGGATTACCCATGAAATGTTACGTTACCTTGTTTTTCATGCTGCTGTTCAGCGGAGCTGTGTTCGCCCAGGGGCACTTTTCCACCAGCCTGCACGGCACGCGGAACGGAAAGAGTCATTGGTACGGAAAGGCGAACAACGGATTCGAGCTGTTCACCAACACTCCCATCGAGGAACTGGGCTGCAAGAATTGCCACGGCCCTGTCAACGCCGACGGAACCGCATGGAACGCCAGCAATCCGTACCCCGGTCCCGGTTGCATCGACTGCCATCCCACCGGCGATTTCTCCAAAAGCGCGCTCAAAGTGGACCAGTGTTACAGCTGTCACGGTCGCCAGGCCACCGAAGCCAAGAAGATGCACTTGCCCGACGTCCACCGCGACGCCGGTATGAAATGCTGGGACTGCCACACCGCCGACGACATGCACGGCGACGCCGACGGGACGACCTACGATTCCATGCTCGAGGAGGGCGCCATCGATGTCGACTGCACAGATTGCCACAACACCCAGTCCCAGACTCTGCCCGATCACTCGGCCTACGATCCTCACGGCGGCAAGCTGCATTGTGCGTCCTGCCATGCCAAGACCGTTATCAGTTGCTACAACTGCCACTTCGAGAGCGTGAAGGAAGCGCACGTAAAACGGGCCCAGCGGCCCATCAACGATTTTGTTCTGCTGGTGAACAGAGAAAAAGACGGTAAGGTCTATCCGGCCTCTTTCCAGTCGCTTACGTACCAGGGCAAGGCGTACGTCGCCTTCGGACCGTTTACACCCCACACGATCATGAAAAAAGGCCGGGCCTGCGACGATTGTCACGACAACGCAGCGGTAAAGGAGTACAACGCCACCGGCAATATCCGGTTCGCCACCTGGAATACCGGTGACAGCACCCTGAGCTGGAAACACGGCGTCGTACCCATGCCCTTCGATTACACATCTTCCTTCCGCATGGATTTCCTGACTTACAACGGCAACACTCACGACCCGGCAGGACCGTCCAAGAACTGGTCGGCGATCGGAAAGGATACATGGGACGGGCACCAGATGTTCTTCGCGACGCCGCTCACGTTGCAACAAATGGCAAAGCTCGGATTCGACACCACGCTGACGGGAGTTGAAAGCCGCAACAAGGGACCCGCGCAGCAAGGCTTCTATTTGAGACAGAACTTCCCGAACCCGGCCACGCCGTGGACGACTTTCACCATTTCGCTGCCCCGTTCCACTGTCGCAACCTTGAAAGTGTACAACCAGCTCGGAATCGAAAGGGCAACAGTGGTTGACGGCGCGCGCCTGGACAAGGGCGTTCACCGGGTTTCATTCAACACCGGCGCGTTGCCTCCGGGCGTGTACCTCTACGTTTTGCAGACACCGGAATTTTCGGCTTCACGCAAGATGGTGATTCTCGAGTGAGAACACCCTCCTTCTGGTGAGAGCGCGGGAGACTTCTCCCGCGTTTTTTTTGATCGGTAAATGACGTCGGGCGGGCGATGTACTCAGTTCAACGCCTGCTCGATACGTGGCAGGATCTCATTCAGAAACTGCTTGTGAAAAACGGGTTTGGGAAAATAGAAATTCGCGCCCAGGGAAAACGCATACTCCATGTCCACATCGGTGTGCAGGGCGGAAATAACGGCGATGACGATGTCCGACGTACCCGGATTGTGCTTCACCTTTTCGCAAAGTGCGAAACCATCCATGAGCGGCATCATGAGATCGAGAAAAATGACGTCGGGTTTTTTCTCCTGGATGAGTTCCAGGGCCTGGCGACCGTTCCGGGCCTCGATCACCTCGTATCCCGCTCTCCGCAGCAACGTTGAGCAAAGAGTTAATATCCCGGGTTCATCATCCACGACCAGCGCGCGTTTCCCGCGCGTGCGCCGCATCTTCTCCCGGTCTTCAGGGGATTTCCGCTCGATGACGCGGGAATTCTTTCGCTGTGCCAGGTTCAACATTGCATACCTCCTCAAAATATGACGTTACCATGTCGGCAGCGGTACGGCCACTCCGGGCGGCTCCTTCGAGGGTTGAGGGCAGGCCGGTATTCGTCCAGTCACCGGCCAGGAACACGTTCCGGGCGGGTGTCCGGGGGCCCGGTCGCCATCGTTCCAGGCCCGGTGTCGCTTCGAATGTCGCCGATCGTTCCAATAAAGTGCGGATCCCACGCGGCTGGAATTTTTCAAGTTCAGGGAACACGTGTTCCAGTTCCTTGAAAACATCCGCCTGCGGCGGATGGCCCTCCTCAAAAACAGCCGCGGAGATCACGCAGGTATGCATCCACAAATCCCGAACGATCTTCCTGGTGAAAATCCACTGTATGTTCGTGCCCAGCAGTCCCAGCATGGGCTCCGTTGTTATCGGTCTTTCCATGAAAAACGTCAGCGAGTAAATCGACGACGGGGTGAAACGGCTCACGTCCGCCGACAGCGCTCCCTTCGACCATATCGGCCCCACCAACCGGCCCGCTTCCTTCCACGGCACCGCCAGCACTACGGCGGACGGCTCCAGCAGCATACCGTCCTTCAATACCACGCCGCAGATGATGCCGTCGTCGGCCACGAGGCGCTTTACGCCGTTGCCCGTGATGACCGTCCCCCCCCGGCGGCGCAACTCTTCCAGCGCCCCGCTCACGTACAACCGCGTCAAACCCACCCCGGGAACGACAAGGTCGGACGCGCCGGGAGCGCCAAGGAACACCTCTTTCAAAACGACCGCCAGCATTTTCGCCGATGCCCTTTCCGGCTTGGTGTTCAGCGTGGCCAGGCATATCACCGACCACAAATTGCGTATTGCTTCCTCCGATTGCCCCAGGCGCGCAAGCCAGCGCTCAGCGGTTTCTTCGTCCAACGCCTCCAGTTTCCGTTCGTCCAGTGCTTGCAGCGCCGCACCTACCCGCAGCGCACGGAGCCGGTCTCTCAGCGGCAACGCGTGAAACCCAAGAATGCCTCGAACCATGCCGGATTTTCGACCACCCGCTCGCAGTTTCAATTCCGCGCGGAAGCCGCCCGTACCACGGAACGGAATGCGCAGCGGCGAGATACGACGCAGTTTGCCCTCCGCGCCGATGTCCTTAAGGAATCCCAGGAATGCGCCGTAGCACCCCATGATAAGATGCTGGCCGTTG
>JAJRXL010000358.1 GCA_024276335.1 Bacteroidota bacterium | reverse complement strand
GTGCGTTTTGTTGATTCCGTTTACGTTCCGGACCCCGTGACCGTACGAGTACGCATCAAGAACACGGGCAATGCACCGGCGAGGCGTGTATTCGCGGTACTCCACCAGGGCGCGGACATTTCCATAGCTGCCGGCGACCGTGCGCAAAAGCTCGTGGCCGATTCCCTCACTCCGGGGCAGGAGGTTATCGCGCAATTCCGCCTTAACGTTCTTCCACGGAACGAAGACCGCGTTGACACCATCCGCGTATCCGTGTACGCCGAAAACGGTGGCGCGTCCTCGTGCGGGGCGGTTGTGTTCATCGAAAAGACCCTGGGACTCGAACTGCTTGCCCAATGCTCTTCACCTGATTCTTTACATTTCGATCCCGGCTCCGGCAACTACCGGCCAAACCCGTTTCCCGTCGCGCTCGTCGTGCGAAACGAAGGCAACGCGACGGCGCGAAACGTCACGGCGGAATTCCTGTCCTCGGTGGGCATCGTTCTTGCCACGGGTGAATCCGCCGTCAAGCCGTTGCAACCGGATTCGATTCTCCCCGGGGGAAGCGCGCAGGCGACGTTTTCCGCGAGGGCGATACAGCGAAGCGCCGCCGCCCTCGACAGTATCCGGATCAGGGTTACAGGCGAAGGCGGAGGCGCCCTGGTTCAAACGAGGTGTTTGACCGCGACCTACATTCCACCCGTAGTCTCCGGGAATATCACTATCCTCTGCCGGTTCCCGGATACGCTGCGAGTCGTGGACGGAACGTATCGCCCCGGCGTCGTGACCCTGGAGGCGGTGGTGCGGAATACCGGAGGCGCGGATTTGCGGAACGTGCCGGTGATGCTGGCGATCCAAAACGGGGTTGCCCTGTCCAACGACAGCGCCGGAAGAAACATCCCGCTGCTGCAGGCCGGGAGTTCCGTCGTGCTGCGGTGGAAGCTTGCTCCGCTCGTTGCATCTGCGGGCGGCAAGGCTAACGTCTGTGTCACCTCGCCCGGTTTTTCCGTGCCGTGCTGCGCCGAGCTCTATCTCCCGGTCATCCCCGTTGAAAGGGCCGCGTGCAGCGCGCCTGATACGGTTTCCATCGACTCCTTCACGGGCCAGTACGAGACGATCCGGGTCAGGGCCTGGGTTGTGGACCTGCCCCCAGGCCGAACGGACACGTTGAACGGCTTCATCCTGCTACCCACGGGCCTGGAGCTTGCGAACGGCTATAAGCCTTTCACGAAGCGATTGCCGGGAGAGAGCGATACGCTGGAGTGGATGGTGCGAGTCACGGAGCGGGCAGATACCGGAAGGACCGTTGAAATACGCACGGTCATCGTCAGGGCGGGAAGTGCGCCGCTCGAATGCCGCCGGAGGGTGTTCATTCCGCCCGCGGGAAGAATCTCCGCTTTTCTTTCCTGCAACGTACCTGATTCCATCCTCGTGCGGAGGGGAGGCAAGGAAATCATTCCCGCCTCCGCTACCGTTTCAACGACGGTGCGCAACACCGGAGACTATCCCCTGGTCAATGTCTTCGCGCGCCTCGTCCTTCCCGGCGGCGTCTTGTTTTCTTCAGGCAGTAAACCGGAGCAGGTCATTGCGTCATTGTCGCCGGGAGCCACGTGGAGTCCGTCCTGGAATGTCGCGTTTTCTCCTGTCAACGCGGATCGATTGGAATGGACCGTTGTCACGGGAGCGGACAACCTCGACGAGGATTATTGCCGGGATTCGACACGCGTCGTCGTGGAACCGATGGTGGTTCGGTTCCGCATTCCCACCGGCAACATCGCGTGGGAGACGAGCGACATCGAGATTCCCGTGTACTTTGAAGACCCGGATGCCGTCGAAGTGCGGTCTTTCAGCCTGGTTATCGGTTTCGATCCCGGCGTGGCGGAGGTGAAGGACATTCGGCAGAACGGCTCCCTGTCCGGGGCGTGGGCTCCCCTCCGGGTCTCAGGGGCGGGGACGGGTGAGGTACGCGTATCCGGCGCCGGTCCGAATCCTCTTGACGGGGCGGGCGTGGTGTTCCGCATGCTGGTGGCGGGAAGAGCGGCCGGCCCGTTCGACGTCGCCCGTACGGCGTTTCGCATCGTGGAAGCGGACGCGGGAAAAGACGTGACCGTGGAATCCGCGGACGGCGATCTGACCGTGAGCGGTCGCTGCGTAGCCCCGCTGAATTCATCCGGCGCCACACTTGAACAGAATTCGCCCAATCCCTTCAACCCTGTAACCAGGATTCGCTTCTCCGTCCCGGGCGAAACACACGCCCTGCTCGAGATCATCGACGTGTTCGGGAACATCCGCGCGCGGGCCTTCGACAGGAACGTCACACCGGGCACGTACACGGTTACCTGGAATGCCGCGGGTCTCCCCTCCGGCCTGTACTTCTACCGCCTGGTAACCGACGAGACAATCCTGGTTCGGAAAATGGTTGTCGCGAAGTAAGAGGTTGGTGGATTTGAAAATTGAGTTATAGCGATTCTTGAGGGCAGGTGGTTTGAGACAGGGTGACAAGGAGACCGGGAGTTTTTGGATGTGTTTGGCTCGTAGCTCGTGGTTCGTAGCTCCTCGTTCATCGTCCGTGGTCTGTCGTCCGTGGTCGATTGTCCAAGTCCCAAAGTCCTGACGCCCTCGAGATTGATTCGAACCGGCTACATCGGGATTTGGTCCTAAAAGGTGGGGTAAAAAATTCCTCCTGCAATTTCTAATTCGGTAATTTACCAATCCTCTAACCTCGCTCCTGAAAAACTTTTTCCT
>JAJRXL010000357.1 GCA_024276335.1 Bacteroidota bacterium | reverse complement strand
CCGTGATGGTACGAGACCCAGGTCGCGCCTCCGACGGCGTTGAGCATGGCGTTCAGGATCGGCCAATCCGCTATGGCATCGCTGCCGTCCTTCATCCCTTCCGTTTCGCGGTTCGGTGAAGCGACGGATCCGCAATCGAGGTGATCCCTGCCGATAACGATAGGTGCTTTGACCTCTCCTTTTCGCACCAGGTCGTTGAACACGCGCCCCATCTTAGCCCGGTCGCCGTACCCAAGCCAGCAGATCCTGGAAGGCAATCCCTGGAAAGCCACCCGGTCCCGGGCTTTCCTGATCCAGTTGATCAGCTGCGTGTTTTCCGGAAACGTCTCGATGACGGCCCGGTCCGTACGATAGACGTCTTCCGGCTCGCCGGAAAGAGCGACCCAGCGAAACGGCCCCTTACCGTCGCAGAACAGCGGTCTGATGTAGGCAGGAACGAAACCGGGGAAATCGAACGCGTTTTCCAACCCATTGGCTTGCGCCTCACCACGGATATTGTTCCCGTAATCAAAGGTCACCGCGCCGGCCTTGTGCATGTCGAGCATGGCCCGGACGTGAACGACGATACTTTCCTTGGCCCGCTTGATGTATTCATCCGGGTTCGAAGAACGAAGTGCGTAAGCTTCCTGCAACGGCATTCCCATGGGCACGTACCCGTTGAGGGTGTCGTGAGCGGAGGTCTGGTCGGTGAGGACATCGGGAATGATGCCGCGACGAACCATTTCCGGCAGTACCTCGGCCGCGTTGCCGAGAAGTCCCACCGAGAGTGCCCGCCGGTTGTCTTTCGCATCCGTGACCAAGGCGACGGCTTCGTCCAGGTGTTCCGTGGCCTTGTCCAGGTACCGCGTTTGCAGCCGGCGCTGGATGCGATCCGGATCGACCTCGATAACGAGGCAGGCGGCGCCGTTCATGGTCGCGGCCAGCGGCTGGGCCCCACCCATTCCGCCAAGACCAGCCGACAGGAGGAATTTCCCTTCCAGTGAACTCCCGAAGTGCTTCGACGCGCATGCGGCGAACGTCTCGTACGTTCCCTGGAGAATACCCTGGGTGCCGATGTATATCCACGAGCCCGCGGTCATCTGCCCGTACATTATTAATCCCAAGCGGTCCAGCTCGTAGAAGTGCTCCCACGTCGCCCACTTCGGGACGAGGTTGGAATTGGCGATGAGCACCCGGGGGGCGTCCGGATGCGTCCGGAAGACGCCCACAGGCTTGCCCGATTGAACAAGCAGGGTCTCATCGTTCTCAAGCTCCTTCAACGATCGCACGATGGCCGCGTAGGCATCCCAGTTACGGGCGGCTTTCCCGTACCCGCCGTAAACGATGAGCTGATCGGGTTTTTCAGCCACTTCGGGATCAAGGTTGTTCATCAGCATGCGCATGGCCGCTTCCTGCTGCCAACCCTTGCAGGAAATCCGCGTGCCACGCGGAGCGTGAATTTCGTGTGCTTCTGTCATGATGTTTTCTGTGTTTGAATGAACATGCGAATATGGTTTTTGAAATGGAAAAGCTGCCCCCGGTGCCAGCCGGTGTCAGGGGCGACGGTGTATCACCTTTCCCGTGCGAACCATGTCGTCCAGATGAAGCCGGTAAAAGAGCATACCGCGAGGGAACCGCCCCGCCTGAACACGTTTCACGTAAGCGCGTCCGGGCTCCACCCTTTCCTTCCACCGGTAAATGATGCGTCCGTAGGAATCGACGATTTCACCGGCGATGACCCCGCCTTTTGCTCTCCATCCCCCCACGACAAATGAGAAGACGTCGCGGTACGGGTTTGGATAAACGACAACCGCGGGAGTCGTCGGCGCTTCCCCGCCATCGAGAACCGCGTTCGGAACCAGGAACATATCCCTGAGCAGGCCCCAGAGCTCGTCGCGGCCCGCATCGTAACCCAGCGCCCACATTCCCACACCGGCGAGTCCTTCCCTGAGAGCGAAGCGGTACTTTGCCTCCAGCGACACCGCGTCGTCGTACCACAACTGGCGCCAAGAACCCGAAACCCGG
>JAJRXL010000036.1 GCA_024276335.1 Bacteroidota bacterium | reverse complement strand
GTCGCGACGATCGGACGGCAGTCCGACCCGTTCGAGGAAACCGCGGGCCACGGTGGTATCGAACGGCATTCCCCGCACCTCGGAAAAAAACCGGATGTTTTCCAGGGCGGTGAACTCCTCGTACAGCATCAGGTAAGGCGCGGCGTATCCCATCACGTCGATGACCTTTTCCGGGTCGATCGTGGTATCGTCCACGTGGAATTCCACCGAACCGGAATTCGGCGTTAAAACTCCTGCCAGGATACGCAGCAATGTCGACTTCCCGGAGCCGTTCTTCCCCGTGATACCGAATACTTCCCCCTTCTCCACCGTGAACGTCAATTCGCGAAATATCTTCCGACGGTTGAACTGTTTGCTCAAGCTCCTGGCGGATAATTCCATGTGTCGAACGGCGTCAGGCATATCGAGTCAGCACGATGGCAATAGTAAGCATGATCAAAGGCGACCGGTTACCGGTCAAGAACGGCAAATTTTCCATACTCGGTCTGTCCCTTGTACGTAACGGTATAAAAATACACTCCCGGCGGGATCGTCGTCCCATCGGAGAGGCGCCCGTTCCAGGCCACCGTCTTGCAACCGCCGATTTTCTGCACACGCAGGTTCTCCCTGTACACGGCTTCCATGGCCGGCGTAAAAACGGCGAGATCGACCCGCGGCGGCACCGTGCCACTGACGCGGAATGTCAGGAAATCGCTGTACGCCGGGCGATACGGGTTCGGATACACGCCGGATTCACATACGCCTCCCACCGCACCGCTATGAACGGCAACGTAACAGAAGGTATTCTCTTCGCTTCCCACCAGCTTGTACCCCCACCCGTTGGTCAACTGGCGGTACGAGTCGTCGTAGCCTTCGGTCTTGACGTCGAGGGTGTACTGAGCGGGGACGTTCATCTTCTGGAGGGAATAATCGGAATGGACATTCGCCACGACGAACGTCACGGTATCCGGTCCCCGGTAGGCCTGGAGGTATTCCGTGGCCATCGGTTTCAATTCGTCGAAAAACATGGCCTGCGTATTCATGATTTCCGTTTTCTGGAGGATTTTCATCGTCGGATAGGCGGCACCTTCCCGGTAGCTCTGGGAGGTATCGGCACGGTAGCCGGTAAAGTAGTTCCAGAGGGAAAAGGTGCAATACTCCTGGACCATCCGCGATCCCCTCTCTTTCAGCGCTTCATCCAGCGCGAACATCGGGGGCAGGTACTTGATATTGTTCCACGTTTTGAGCAGGACGCCGTCGCCGTACCGGCGATACAGGAGAATGCCGAACAGGGCAAGATCATAGCCGCTACGCTTGAAGAACGGTAGTTCCGGTTCGTTGAACAGCTCCTTCAAGTAAAGATAGTAGTCGTTAACGTTCGGATAGACCCTGTCCTCCATGAAGGTCGATGACAGCTCGTAAAAGAACGTGTCGTTGTCCCAGAACCCATACCCGCCCAGCTGAATCGCGTGGTGAAGCTCGTGGGCGGCGGTAACGCTCAGCCCCGCGATGCCCGGGGAAAAATACCCCTGGTAATCGTTATCCACCTCGATGTACGACGTGTAGGTGGGGCGTCGGTACTTGTAACTGTAGGGATTCACCGGCCAGGTGACTCCGTACAGTCCTCCTCCCATGTTTTTTACGTACACGTGGTAGCGCGAGGCGCCGAACTGGAACGGCGGGCGCTCGTAGCCGATCGAATCGACTTCCTGCTGGAATGCGTAGTCGAATGCCGCCGCCGCCGCGATTGCATACAGGAATGCCGTGCCGGGTTGGCGATTGCCGTCGTTGTCGAGCATGGCCGGAGCATCGAAGCCGGTCGTATCGAAGTGTATTTCAAAGAAACCGGACGGGCTGACAATGCTGGTATCGAGCGTGGGCGGGCGAAGGACGGCCTGTATCCGATTCCGGTATTCAGGCCCCACGCGCTCCCACTCCCGCAAGACCTCCGCGACGAGGCGGAAATTGCACTTGTCCACGGGCTTCCCGCCTTGCACCGCGTAGGTGGCAGCCCGCGCCTCTCTCAACCAATCGATAAATTGCGCCGGGTCGGACGGGGCCTGTTGCTGGGCGCGTACCAGCGGGGCGGCAAGCAACAACGCCGGGAAAAGCAGAACGAGGAATCTTCGGCTCAAGCGCGCTTCTCCTCCAGGATTTTCCGGCGTCGCTCGAGGCGAATCCGTCGGCGCTCCAGGGCGCGCTCGTATTCTTCCCGCTCCTCTTCCGTTTCGGGGATAACCTGGGGCATGCGGGAGGGATTACCTTCCGCGTTCAAGCCCACGAACGTCAGGAACGCCGTATTGGCGTGAAGGCGCTGCCCGGAGAGAAGGTTTTCCTTGATCACCCGTACGCCCACTTCGAGGGAAGTGTTGAACACCCGGTTGACCTGCGCTTCGAGAAGAACGACTTCCCCGAGTTTTACGGGAGAGAGAAAGTCGAGCTGGTCCACGCTGGCGGTCACACAAACGAGATGACTGTGGCGCGCGGCGGACATCGCACCCACGATATCGATCCAATGCATGAGCCGCCCTCCCAGGAGGTTGCCCAGGATATTGGTGTCGTTGGGAAGAACCAACTCGGTCATCTTGACCCGGCTGGCCGCCACGGTGTGGGGTTTTGGACGAGCGGTCTCAGTCATCGTCGTTCCTTTCACTTCGCTTCGCTTCACCCACCAGCGTTGAATGACCGAGGGAGCGATCCACGATTTCCTTTGCCGACTCTACGCGTGAAAGAAGAGGACTGTCCGGGTACTTGCGCATGAATTCACGGATAGTGGTACGGGCCTCCGCGTAGCGTTTCTTTTCCACCAGGATTTCGATCTTCTCCACCATCGCATCATCGACGAGGTCGGTGCTGTAGTACCGGTCGATGACGGTGTTGAAATACACGAGGGCGGCACGATAATACCCGAGCTTCCGGTAGAGAACGCCCGTCTTGAATTCTTTCAGAGCCAATTTCCGGTACAAGCGACCGTAGTCCCGGCGCGCTTCTTCCACTTTCTCGTGGGTAGGATACAGTTCCATGAACGTCTGCAAGGCATCGAGGGCCTTCAACGTGAAATTCTGGTCGAGGTCAACCGGGGGAGAAAGCATAACATAGCTTTTCGCAATCATGTAGTACGCGTCAGGAGTAAGCGGGCTGTCCGGATGGTTGCGGATCATAAGCTGGAAATCGAACACCGCCAGCTGGTACTCCTCGCGCTTGAAACGCGACATCCCGGAATAAAACTGCGCGCTGTCCGCGATGGTGCTCCCCGGGAACTGGAGGCGGATGATCTCAAACTGTTTTACGGCTTCCAAGTAATTTTCCGCATGGTACAATTCCATTCCATACCGGAAACGGTCCTGGGCGGTATCGAGGGAAAGTTCCTTCCCGGCGGTGCAGCCTGCCAATACCGCCGCCAGGAACGCGATAACAACAGGTACGGTACAGCGTACGCTCATTCATGATCCTCGTACAGTGAATAACAACACGACCACGATAACGGCGGCGGCCGCGACCAGGAGCGGTTCGAGCAAGGTGAGCAGAAACGACTCGCCCTCCTCCGTCCTGAAATCTTCTATCCCGGTCTCTACCACCCCTTTCAGGGTATCCCCGGCGGAACCGGTGAAAGACCTGCTCCAAAGTATCATTTTTTTCACACGTGATTCAATGCTAATGCCGATATCCCATTGGATCTCGCGGCGCGTCATCCTCTCTCCCAGGGGCGCTTTGACCGCAACCAAACGCCGGATATCGACGAAAACGAGATCGGCAGCGGGTCGGGGCTCGGTGTAAATACGGGTATTACGCTCGGAAAGGGCCGTGGCGAAAACC
This sequence comes from Bacteroidota bacterium, assembly GCA_024276335.1. GTDB lineage: Bacteria > Bacteroidota > Ignavibacteria > SZUA-365 > JAADGX01 > JAADGX01. The sequence continues at coordinate 14,176 of JAJRXL010000036.1, read as the reverse complement.
TGTCGAACCGTGAGACGAACTCCCTCGGGATTGAACCGCAACTCCGCGGAGGCGGCCTCGACGTGGGCGGCGGTTTCCCTCGCCACCTCGCGCAAGGTTTCGGCAACACGCTGCTCGTCACTCTTCAACTGCCCCCGGGCAGCCGAACCCAGTATCAAGATCATGGGAAGAACGATATGAAAAATATTTCCGGGATTTTTCATGAAGAACGATTACTCATTGCGGGCCCGTGAACTTAAAGTCACATTGGTCAACAGCGCTTTGTTCGTGACAAGCAATCCGGCGTCGAAACACCACAGCCAGGCGATTCCGCGTGAACCGGATCATGTAAAATACCTTTTTCCCGTGATAATCAAACGGATTGTCTTTCAAACGAGTGCAGGATCTGAGGCCGGAATCGTCTTTTTCTTTCCCGAATTGTTCTATACGAACTCAACGTTGAACAACAATCTTGACCGTGCTGACCGACCCACCGGCCCGGAATCGCAGGAAGTAAACCCCGGAAGGGAAATTACGCAGGTCGAATTCCTGAAAGTATTCTCCACTATCGAGCCATCTCTCCGATTTGAACGACGCCCACCTGCAACCGCGAATATCAAACAGGTCAAGCTGCGCCTCGTTCTTCTCCGGCATGGCGAAGATAGCGGTGATGATGCAGCGCACGGGATTGGGAAACACCGACAATTCATAACCCACGCTGGGGGGATTCGGCCGCTGTGAATTGCGCGCCATGCGATGGATAGCAATCTCGCCTGCGTCTGGCACCGCATCCACCAGAAGCGTCCTGCCGCTGTTTCCTTCCGCAAAGGCGCTCCACCTCGGCATGCCGGCTTGAGTGACTTCGGCATTTTCCCAGTCGCCCGGGATGTCCACCGCAATGGTGAGCGGCACGTTGTAAACAGAATCCGGCAGGCCGTCGGAAAGGTCGAATGACAGCGTGGAATCAGTGACGGATACGGGAATGATCGTCGCCGCGTCTCTCTCCCGTATATATTTCGCTACCGTTCCCAGCGGAGCAACCCAGACCCTCTCTTCCTTCGATTTTATGTACCGGAGGTGAAGACGATAGCGGTCGGCGGAAAGCGGTTCCGCCCCTTCATACTCGAAGGTATGCACGATTTCCACGCACCAGAGCCTGTAAACGACGGCTTCGTCTATCCAGCAGTTCATTTGTTCCAGGGAGGTGGATGCAAGCGGGATGTTGCCGTGCACTGTGTATAAATCAGGCGGATCGGCCGGCTCGGACCAGTTGTCGCCTGCGCGGGCAACGATGTAATACGAAGACACCTGTGAGCGCAGCTCGTCGTCCCATTGCGAGTATGGATAGGCCAGGGATACGCACTTTTGACCGGGGACCTCCTCGTCGATTCGGTTTCTCGAATACTCCAACTCATACATGCGCGACACCTCGTCGAGTTCGATCAACCTGGGGTGATTAACGGTATGGCTGCCGATCTCGTGCCCCCTGGAGGCCGCCATGCGAACGGAATCCCACGTGACAACGGACCAGGGTTTATCGAGAGCTCCGGTTACGACAAAAAAGGTTGCGTTGAATCGGAAGCGGTCCAGCAATGGCAAAATGTAAGCAAACTGGGATTCGTTGTTGTCGTCAAATGTCAGCGAGACGGCAGCAGACTTGTTGTGATACCACGTGCAAATTTTATAAGAAGGGAACCCCTGCCACGATGGGTAATATTCAGGTAAAGATGATAATAACGGTTTCAGACAGAGATTGAGACAGGAAAAAAAAAGCACGTATAAAACCGAGTATCGTTTCATGATGCCGCCGGGAAATTCGAAAACTTGCTGTCGGACGGTTTTTTTACGCGTCCTCTACATACTGCCCTTACGGATCCTGATAAGAGCATGGCGACTCTCTACCTACCTACAAGAGTTACTATAACCCTAAGTTGGGGGAAACAAACTTGTCCGGCAACATCCTCCCCCGGAAATTTCCGAGGATTACCCTGGAGAAAATTTGGCCGAATAAAACCGGGATGAGAAATATGTTCATGGATACATGCTCAAAAGCAGTATCCGCCCCAGCAGTGCCATATCAACTGTAAATGTCATTAGATATCATTCCGGACTTGATTCGGAATCTATTGAACAACCACGTGTATTCTTGCTCTGCCCCCATCGGCCCTCTAACCGTGGCGGCCAGTGGGACCAAGCATGAATGATACTTCGAACAACCCCAAAACAGAGGTTAACAATACAGCTGGGATAACGTGTCTGAAAGCGAATTCCATGAATATCCAACAGCACGTAAGAGAATCTAATGTCACTCGGACAGGAAAGACAATTTTGACTTTCGTCGAAAATTGCGATTTTCCGGAAGCATTTCTCCGCGCGCCTGATCACGGCAACCGGAGTCCAAGCCAGCCCTGTCATCAAAAAAGAGAATACCAGCATGGATCCAGAACAATATGTGCGTCAGGGAACGACCGACAGGTTCTTCGAACTGCGGCACCTTGTCGGCAACACGCCCCTGCTCGCCATCCACTTCGCGTATCGCGGAGAGCCACGTGTGCTCTATGCCAAGTCCGAGCACCTGAACATGACCGGCAGCATCAAGGACCGCATGGCGCTGCATATCCTGGAACGCGCGTACGCACGAGGAGACATTCAACCCGGCGATACCATCGTGGAAGCAACCAGCGGCAACACGGGCATTTCCTTCGCCGCCATCGGCAAGGCGCTGGGCCATCCCGTGACGATATTCATGCCGGACTGGATGAGCCGCGAACGGGTGGACTTGATACAGAGCCTTGGCGCGGTCATCCGCCCGGTGACCCGCGAGCAGGGTGGATTCATCGGGAGCATCGAGATGACGGAGGAACTGGCCGGGAAAGGAGAACGCATCTTTTTGCCCCGCCAGTTCTCGAACGAGGCTAACGTGGACGCACATTACGAAACCACGGGGCCGGAAATCTGGTGGCAACTCCGTTCGCAATCCCTGACCCCGGACGCTTTCGTGGCGGGCGTCGGTACGGGCGGCACCGTTATGGGAGCAGGCAAGTACTTGAAAGAGCAGAACCCCGCCGTGCGGGTCCACCCCTTGCAACCCGCCGAGTCGCCCACACTGACCGCCGGCCGGAAAGTCGGCCACCACCGTATCCAGGGGATTTCCGACGAGTTTATCCCTTCCATCGTGAACCTGGACAACCTCGACGACGTGGTGAGCGTCTCGGACGGCGATGCCATTCTCATGGCGAAACATCTCGCCTCGGTTCTCGGGCTTGCCGTGGGCATCTCCTCGGGCGCGAATTTCCTGGGCGCCCTCAATGTGCAGAACGAGCTGGGGAACAATGCCGTCGTTGTCACCGTGTTCCCCGATGACAACAAGAAATACCTCAGCACCGACCTCCTGCGGAATGAACCGGTCAAGGACGGGTACCTCTCGCCCGATGTCGAACTCCGGTATTTCCGTGCGTTCAAGCGCGTCTGTCATACGTGCTGCGATTTTTACCAGTGCACGCAGCGACTACCGGTCGAGATTTTTGCAAGCATAGAGTAAATTATCAACACGAACAATTCTCCCGCGAGACGCGCGGGAACATTTGCCCGCCCAAAAGATGGAGGCCCTCCATGAATCACCGCAGCCTCAACATCGTACTTGCCATCGCGTCCCTTTTCATCTCCACGCGCGGCTCGAATGCCCAGGCCCGTTCCTTTCCCGATACACAGAGCGGCATCTACGTGTTCAACGACCAGATCGGCGCCAACATGACCGCCGCCCGCTGGCAATTTGCCGCCACCCACTACGTCGGCACGCAGAAGATGATCAAGAACCACGTGGAGCTCCTGCGAAGCTACAACCCCGGCTTCATCGTCCTTGGCTACAAGCTGGCCGTGGGAGCCGGGGACATCAAGAACGTGTTCGGGAACCAGTGGGTCAGCGACTGGAACCTGGTGGACCCGCACAAGAACTGGTTCATCCTCGACTCCAGCGGGAAGCGCCTCCGGCAGACAGCCTGGAACTGGTACGTCATGGACCCGTCCGGCCTCATTTCCGGTGCGGACACCAACGGGTGGAAGGAGTACTGGGTGTCGCGAACGAAACAGGAGATGCACAGCACCGGGTCCGACGGCATCTTCGCGGACAGCTACGACCTGGCCGTCATTAATTCCTGCTGCGGTTCCCTCGATCCCGCGGACCCGCGCTTCAATGCCACGAACCCCATCAAGCCGCCACCGGTGGGCCTCGATTGGGGCAAGCATATCAACATCTTCGGCTCCTACGTAATGCGGCGGTTTCACAACGGACCCGAGGAATTTTACTTTCTGCCGAACTTCGGGGGCATGATCACCACCTGGGACACCATACGCTACTGGCGCCACTCCGACGGTGGCATGGTGGAAGGCTTTGCCCACTGGAGAAATCCGTTCAACGTGGGCGACTGGAAGTTGCAGATGAACCGCATCCTGAATATCACGCGACGAAACAAGATCCTGATTCTCCAGAGCTATCCGTACAAGGGGAGGAGTTTCGACACCGACGACGACGATCGCATGTTCATCATCGCCAATTACCTTCTCATCAAGGGTCCCCGGACGTACGTCGCCCTCATCGGCCACGGCGGCGAGGTCGAATGGTACCCGGAATACGACATCGTCATCGGCAGCTACGTCAACCCGCCGCCGGGGCGGATCGACAGCCTCTATGACGCGGCCTGGAAGGTGTACCGCCGGAACTACGCCAACGGCATGGCGCTCGTGAATCCGACCTCCATCCCCCGGACGATTGCCAACCTGGGCGGGACGTACTACCTCCACCGTGGACACGGCGGGGGCGTCGTTGCCCCCAACGGACAAAAGAAAGGCACGCTGACAACCGCGCCGGTTACGTCCGTGGTAATTCCCGCATACGGCGGGGCGGTGCTTCGCACGACGCCTATCCCTGTCGAGCTCTCTTCGTTTCACGTGATCACCGGCGACGGGGCATTCATCGTGGAATGGACAACCGAGACCGAAACGAACAACGCGGGCTTCGAGGTACAGCGAGCGGAACCCGGCAGCGCGTTCCGAACTGTTGGATGGGTAAAAGGCCACGGCACGACAACGTCGAGGCGGCGCTATCGATTCATCGATGAAGACCTTCCCGGCGGATGTCTCGAGTACCGCCTCCGGCAAATCGACGTGGACGGGACCGCCACCGTTTACGGCGACCGGCTTGCCTGTCCCGGAGCGGGAACAGCCGCCTGTACGCTCAGCGCCAACTACCCGAACCCGGCCACGGTAAACGGCACAACAACGGTAATCCTCGGCGGCATCGGCGCCGCGCAACCGGCGGCTGCACCGCTCCTCACCGTCACCGATATTTCTGGGAGGAAGGTTCGGGTAGTCCTTCCCGGACAGGTCGATCGGCAAACAGCAACGTACACGATTCCACTGAACGGGATCGCGCCCGGCGTGTATCTCTACCGCGTACAAGCTGGAAAAACCGTCCTGACCGGCCGCATGACCGTTATCCAGAAGTAACGCTGCCTCCGATGCCGGTATGCACCTGCCCGGCGGGCAACGGCCTTACACCTTTCCCTTGAGGTACCGCTGCCGGAGAGGTTCGGGGAATTTCTCGATGGCATATCGAAGCATGGTTCGCGGCATCACCTTGTAATGCCTGCGCAGAAATTCTTCCTCGACCTTCCTGTCCCGCTTACCGATTTCACGCAGCATCCAACCGACCGCCTTGTGGATAAGGTCTTCCGGATCCTCGAGAAGCGCCTCGGCAATGGCCAGCGTCTCGTCGAACGACCCGCGCTTAATGTAGTGGAACGTGGCCAGGATGGCAATCCGCCGTTCCCATAAGCTCGTTGACACGGCAAGCTTGCGCAGCGCCGATCGATCGCGCTCGCGAAGGTAGTCCCCGACGATGTGTTCAGCCGTGGTATCGACGAGATCCCAGTTATTGATATAGCGGGTAGAGTCGAGGTATAGCCGGTAAAGGGTCTCGCGCTCGTTCTCATCTCCCGCCCGGTATTTCAACACCATGATGAGAAGCGCGAGAAACCGCTCCTCGTGTATGGGCGAGGACAGGAGCTTTGTTGTTTCCGGTAGCGAGAGATCGCGGAATTCACGGGCCAACGTGCGAAGAAGGGGAACCCTGATACCCAGGAAGCGGTCGCCCTCGCCGTATTCACCGGGGCCGGTCCTGAAAAACCGTTGGTGCACGGCGGCCCGCCTGGGATCGGCAAGGTCATCAAGCTTTTGCCGGATTTCCTGAAGTCGTGCCATGTCCTTTCGCCGGTTCTATCTGCGCAGCGACATGAGCATCAAACACGGATGGCTAGAACGCGGCGGAGACAGACGGGGTTATGCTTTACCGGGAGGGGGCGTCCCCTTCCGCCACGCCGCCGAGTTTATCAATGTTTTTCATAATAGTCGTGAGACAGTGGTCTTGCATTTGTTCATGGATGTGCTTGCTGTTGAAACGCAATACCCGCCATCCCAGCGTTTCGAGATCGCTATCGCGAAGATCGTCCGATACGATTCTTTTCTTTGTCGAATGCCATACATCCCCGTCGGTCTGGACGTTCAGTTTCCCGGTATGGCAGTAGATTGCAAAATCCAGGAAGTGGTTGCCGTTTTTTCCCCTGATAAGCTCCTCCCGTTCGGCCGGGATATCATGCTTCTTCAATTCACGCCAGAGAAGTTCCTCCAGGAGGCTCCCCTGGTAAAGATCGTTGATCTCCTCGGCGAGGTTGAATTTCTCGTACGTCGTGGGAATGAAGATGATCCTTCGCCGCCTTCTGCTGACAATGGGACGAGGCAGCTTTTGCAACTCGTCGATCGATATCTTGTAATATAACAGTGATGTCTTTTGATTCTCCGGTTCCCGCGGAAACAATTTCCCTCGCGTCATCTCCCTGATCCTTTTGACCTTGGCATAGTACCGAATGGTGTACCTGTCCTGACCAAAAGCCCTGGTATGATAAAACGCGATCCACTGCGGGGGCCACTTGTTCTTCAACCACTTGTTTACGCTCGATACGGGGACCCTGTACCACTGTTGTTGTTGCAAGATGTTCCAGTCACCCGGATCCCTCATTATTGCGACAAGAAGTCTGTTATTATTAGTGTTATTCGACACGAGGCACGTTGTGATTTAGTTGCGAATATGGTTCTACGTTCGGTGAGATCGTTTTACCTCTCTTTGTTCTCTTCCCGGAATTCCATCCGAGGTCGATCCATGATGTATTCCTCGCCAGGGCACGCATTTCCCGGTCAGAATCACTCCAACACGGCCCGATCCAATTCCTGCCGGGAAAACGAAAATACGGACAAACGAAAGGGGCTTCCCGAAGTATTGCGGATAATGACTTTCGCCACGAGGAAATCCACGTCTCCCTCGACCAGCAACGCACCGAACACGTCCATCTCTTTCGCGAACCTTCCCTCTTTTCCCCGGACGAGGTCGTCGAGCGAAATCCTGTACGAACGATGCTCCTTATCCAGTACGTACGTACAGGGATTGCAAAGATCATCACCGGCGGCGTTCTTGATGGTATAGCCGGTCGCCTGGTCGAACAAGTAGAGACTAGCGACGATCGAGCGTCGGCGCGGGTTCCGGTTTTTCAGTTCCAGCGTGTAAAAAGCATCCTGTTTTCCCATCGCCCGTTGCACGTTCACGGGGTCTCCCCTGCGGGATGCGCCCGCGATATCGATCTTGGCTATTCGCATCGTGTCCGGCGTGGCCGCTGCTTCCTTCGCGGGAGGTTCCAGCGTGACAGCTTCACAAATCACCGTTGTGACAGTGAGCGGAAACGCAATGAAACTGGCAAGGAGTATGTTCAAAACGCGTGACACGCGGGAGCGCAACATGTCGGTAGGTTGTTTTTGATCCATGTTTCAGGCAGGGAACTCCATGATCGTTCCCGGAATTTGTTCAGAATGAATGAGCTCTTCAAGGTCGTCGAATTGATCGTCAGGCAATGTTGCGCGGAGGAAGGGCTTCTCCGTTTCCCACACGTGCCTGGCTTCCGCCGTACGCCCGGAAGTGAGCAGCCAAATCGTCCACGTGGCGAAACTACGGTACAGTCGGAAATCTTCGGAGGATTCCGAACCGAAGGGTTCGAGCTTGAGGCGCAGGTACTCGTCCTTTGCCTCACGAATGTGCTGACCGAAAAAATCCCGGAACGCGTTGTTTTCGGGTGCGAAGATGGCGCCGTTCCACGAATGGATGGCCGCCACGAAAGGAATGACTTCCGAGTGCGGCATCACGCCCCAGTACTCATCATGCACCAGTATCTCGATCTTGCCGTCATTATTGATATCGGCGATTTCAGGCGCGCCCGTTTCACTGAGAAAAAGCACACTGATCGTGTCGGGAGCAGTGAAGCCGTAAACATTCAATCCGTCCCCGGCGATGGGATCGTTGCCGCCGCTGCTGAGCCAGGCGAGGATTTCCTCGCTGTCATCCCCGGTGACGTCCTCGAACGTTACCCGCACTCCCATGTCAACAGGATCGGTAAAGATCGAGCGGTACGCGTGGCGGAGCGAATCGTAGCGGAAAACTTCCAGCATGTCGAATTGCTGGTCAAAAATACGATTCTCGAACGCGCCCTTGTCCATGCTGAGAACGACGAACTCAATCCTCCCGTCACTGTCGAGATCACGCTCGACGGTTTTCACAACCTGTCTGTCCGTGTCGTACCCGGGCTGAAAACCGGCAGAGTCGGTATAGACGGGCTTCGATTTTTGCCAATGTGCATCCTTCTTGCCGCATCCGGGTCCGAAAAGAATTATTGCCAGGATGATGAAAGCACACGGCATGAACTCACGAATCCGCAACTGAACGTGTCGTGCAGGCTCCGGTTTCAACACGTGAACGTCGGTCGGTTCCATTACCAGCTCCCACTTGCACCGCCGCCGCCGAATCCGCCACCGCCACCGCTGAATCCACCCCCGCCGAATCCGCCACCACCGAATCCGCCGCCGCCGAATCCGCCGCCGCCGATGAACGGACCGCCAAAGAACCACAAACCGCCCCCTCCCCGACGTCGGCGCCGTGGAATAAAGACGAAAATGATGATGATGAGCCAGACGATCACCTTGCCGACGCTCTTCACACTTCCACCTTCCTCTTCCATTTTCTTCAATTCTTCGGCCGGGAACTCGTTGCTCGCAACCTGCATCGCCATTTTCAGCCCTTCCTGTATGCCGCTGTAATAATCTCCTTCCCGGAAACGGGGAGTGACGATCCTGCGAATGATCGTAGAAGTTACTGCATCGGTAAGCACCGGCTCCAGGCCATAGCCCACCTCGAACCGAAGTTTCCGATCGTTAACGGCAACCAGGAACAAGAGCCCGTTGTCTTTCCCCTTGCGCCCGATGCGATTTTTCTCCGCAACCGCGATGGCATATTCCTCGATCGATTCCCCCTCCAGGCTGGGCACGATGAGAACGACCACTTGGGTCGAGGTTCTGCGATCATAATCCCGCAACATGGTTTCGAGCGCGGACACTTGCCCGGCGGTAAGTACCCCGGCCTGATCGGTTACATACGACCGCAATTCCGGCACTTGGATGGACAGCGCGACGTTCGCGAGGACAAGGAGAAACAGGAGGCAATATGGCAGAAAGACGCGTCTCATTCGAATGATACGCCGGGGGCTTTTTCGGCCCCTTCCTGGGCGCTGAAATATGCCTTCTGCTTGAATCCGCCAAGGGCGGCGATAATCGACGTCGGTATTCGCCGTATGGCCGTATTGTATTCCTGGACCGCTTCGTTGAATCTCTTGCGCGCCACCGCAATACGGTTTTCCGTCCCCTCGAGCTGCGACTGGAGGGCAAGAAAATTCTCATTCGATTTGAGTTCCGGGTAATTTTCCGCAACCACGAGCAAGCGGGACAGCGCTCCGCCCAATTCCGTTTGCGCTTTCTGGAACTTGGCAAATGCAGCCGGGTCGTCGAGGATTTCCTTACCTGCCTGGATGCTTCCCACTTGGCTTCTCAACCTGGCCACCTCCGTGAAAATTTTGGATTCCTGGGCCGCGTAACCCTTTACCGTTTCAACGAGATTGGGAATGAGATCGAGCCGTCGCTGGTACTGGTTTTCCACCTGGCTCCACTGGGCGTTGACGTTTTCCTCCATTGTGACGAGGCGATTCTGTCCGCTGATGTACCACGAGACGACAATCAGTATCACAATGCCACCAATGATAAGGGGGAGATATTTTTTCATCCTTCCTCCTTCGCTATGTTGTGTATTCGTTTCAAACCATCATTTCCGTCTATTACTGTAAGCTACGAGAATAATTTCAATTTGTTAAGTCCTTTAACCGGTGTACCGCGTTGATTTACCTGGCAAGAATCATTTTCCGCACGATGCGCTCGTCACCGGATTTGAGAATGGCAATGTACACTCCCGTCGGCAAGGCGGAACCATCGAAGCGGACAACGTAACGGCCGGGGCGACGCGATGCATTCGAGAGCAGCGTCGCCACCCTCGTCCCATCCAGCGCATACACATCCAGCGAGAGTGTCCGTGTCTTCTCCACCGCGAACACGAGCTCCGTGAACGGGTTGAAGGGGTTGGGATAATTCTGCTCCAACGAAAACCGGATGGAACGAATCCGGTCGGCCGGTAGGCCGACGGGCGTGGAACAGGCAATAATTCGGGCGCCGTTTTTCAGCGTTCCATCCGCGCCGGTGGTCGATTGGTCCAGGACTTTCCCGTTGTTGCTCTCCTCGAAGTCATAGTAAACCAACAGCCGTGGATCACGCCGTTCCCCGGGCGTGAGCGTCCGGTTCCAATCCGTGGCAATTTGTTCATCGGTGCGCTGGTAGGCCCAAACCCGGAACTCGTCGATCTCGCCGCGAAACCGGCGGTCGGCGGACCAGTTGGACCGCCCGATGTAATTCGTCGGGGTTTTGACGCCCGCCGCTCCGGTAGCGCCGGTATAGGGATACGTGTCGATCAATTTGCCGTTGACGTACAACCGCATCCCCGCCGGTCCGGCGGTTGCCGCGATATGCACGGGTTTTTCAGTGTCCAAGACGCGCGCAACACGAATGCGATGGCCTGCTCCAAGGCTGTCGTAGGCAGCAAACACCAGGGCGTTCGACGATCCCTCGTTGGCGACGAAAAAGGCACGTTCCCTCGTCCCGAAATCAAAAAAACGCGACCCGTTGAGAAACGACTTCCACCAGACCCATCCTTCCACCGTGATCGAATCCAGGAAGTTGACCACTTTCGGCACGATAATGTGGGCGTTCCTTCCATCCAGGCTCGCCACATTGCCGAGGCATCCCTGCCAGATGAAGGGCGTTGCCGAAACTTCAGGTGTAAACTCGCTGCTGTCATCCCACGTCACTGCCCTGATCCGGTAATAATATGTAACGTCGTTTTCCAATCCGCTGTTGACGAAGGCGGTACTCACGCCCACGTTTGCAACGTGCCTGCCCAGGCCGGTTTTCGTCCCCCGGTACACGGAGTAATTCACGACGCCGGGCGTGGGGCTCGGATCCCACGAAACGATCGCGCGTCGTGTTTCGGCGCGAGCCACGGGATTTGCGGGCGGCAGGACACGGCGAACGAGAATCGCCATCTCCCACACACCACGTCCATGCGTGCCGGCCCGCAGAAGTTTGCCGGTCCTGTTATAGTCGAGGTGCAGCACCACCGTGTTGGGGAGACCGGTACTCAATTCCGCCCAGGTTCTCCCCGCATTCTCGGTAACGAAGACGCCGATATCCGTCGCCACGTACCAGTGACGGTCGGGATCATCGGGGTCCAGGACGATATCGTTGACCGGCACTTCCGGGAGGTTGCCACTCACGCTGAACCATCCCGTTCCCTTGTAGGCCGTTCTCCAGACCTTCTCCCCTCCGAAACCGGACAGGGTGACGAAGACGACTTTTCCGGAATCGGGATGCGTATAGATACTGGTGATCCTTCGGTTCGGCAGACCCTGTGAAATCAATCTCCAGGTTTGTCCTTCGTCCACCGAAAGCTTCACCGTCCGGTTGTTCGTGACATACCAGAATCTTTCGTCGGAAGAGACAGCCACCTCGTGGATGACGTTTTTTCCAAATACGCTGTCTGCCACGTTTTTCCAAAGTGTGCCCGTATTGTTCGTTACGTACAGGCTGACCCGTCCATGGTAGAATTTGCTCCCGCCGCCGGGCGCGGCTACGATGGGCGCGACCCAGGCCGCTTTTTCGCTTTTCGTAAACCCGGAGCGGGCGGCTTTCCAGGTGAAGCCTCCGTCGGTCGACCGCATCACGCCGCCATTCTGCGTTTCCCCCAGGATCAACTTGGAATCGGTTTTACTGAACGCGACCTCTCCTCCATCGCCGCCAAAGGCACCGAGCCAGGCCACATCGCCGTACGTCTGCTGCGTCCCATTATCCTGCGTGCCGCCGAGCACGTGGTCGGGATCCTGCGGATCCGCGGCAATGCGATAGAACTGGGTGAGGGTCAATCCACGATTCAGGTTGCGCCAGGTATTGCCCAGGTTGCTCGATGCATAAATCCCTCCGTCGTTGCCGACGTAAATGGCATCCGGGTTTTCGGGATGAAACTCAAGGAAATGTTGGTCCACGTGAACCGGCCCCCCGGAGTATCCCTTGGAAAGCTCTTTCCAGGTCTCGCCACCATCCGTCGTCCGAAAAATCTCGATTGTTCCCACGAAGGCAATATCGGGGTTGACCGGATGGGCGCGGACATAGAAATCGTACCAGGCCTGGTTCCCCTTGAAATTCACCGAATCGCCCTTCTGGACCCAGGTCATGCCGCCGTCGGTCGATTTATACACCTTGACCTTGGCACCCTTTGGTTCGCCGTATGTCGAAGCGTAGAGCACCTCTGGCCGGTTACGGCAGACATCCACGTGGGTGCGCTTTGCAGCCGGCACGCCCGAGCCGAACTTCCGCCACGTCCTGCCGGCGTCCGTGGACCGGGTTATTCCCGCCGGTCCCGAGGCAATGAGGATGTTGTCGTCGAGTGGATGATAAAAGAGGTCATCGGTACGGAGGCCGTACACGCGCCTCCACGAGTTGCCGGCGTCCGTGGAAAGGTAGATGCCGCTGTTCCCGTGGGCCGTAATAATTTCCTCGTGGTTGGACGGGCGAATGCGGATACGCGAGATGACCGCGCCCAGGGGGAGCCCGTTCCGCAGCCAGGTCCACGTCTGCCCGCCGTTGGTGGATTTCAATATTCCCATGCCGCCGTACGAAGACCCGCTGTACGTCGCTTCACCCGTGGCCGCGTACACGATGTCACTGTTGCCGGGATCGATGACGATAGCTCCCATGGCAGTGCTGACCTCGTGGTCGGTGAGAGGAGTCCAGTGCGCGCCATCGTCGTCGCTGCGCCAGACGCCGCCGTTCGCCGCGCCGATGTAGAGGCGGCCGGGATGATTCGGATCAACGGCGATGGCGGGAATGCGTGAGCTGATGTTGCCCCATGAACCGTATCTCCCCGGCGACGGTCCGATCGACCTCCACGGCGAGTAACTGTAGCGATTCGAGTGCGGTTTCCGGAACGAGGAGGTGTTGCGCAGCTCCGCAAGCCGTTCAATGTCTCCGGCCGGGATCCGGTCGCCGGGCCAGGCCCGCTGGGAATAGAACCACAGTTCGCGCTGAAAAGCCCTACTGGCCCGGATATCACCCGGTGCTTCGAGCAGCGACTTCACGGAGATGTCCTGCGCATGGCCTTGGCAGAAAGGCAGAATAAACCACAGGGCCAGCGTCAATACAAGCATTCGTTTCATAGGGCTCACCTCTCCTCAGGAGCGAATGACCAAGGTGTAAAAGACGGTCCCCTTTTCCGTACGGCTGCGATCGAATTCGTGCCTGAAACCCGGCGGCAACGACAGGAAAAACGCCAAGCGCTCCGTCATACGTGCAAGCGCTTCCTCTTCCGACTCGGCCCACGCCGCGCATTCCCTGATGCTCGGGATCGATGCCTCGAAACCGTCAATGCATTTTACAACGGTAACCTGGAATTGCCTCATTCCCGCAGCAAGCTTCGCGCAATCACCAGGCGCTGGATTTCCGACGTGCCTTCACCGATGGTGTTGAGTTTTACATCGCGGTAGAACTTTTCGACCGGGTAGTCCTTTGTAAAACCGTATCCACCGAGAATCTGTATGGCTTCGCTTGTAACCCGCGTCGCAACTTCACTCGCATAGCATTTCGCCATGGCGCTCATGCGTGTGACGTTCTCACC
>JAJRXL010000356.1 GCA_024276335.1 Bacteroidota bacterium | reverse complement strand
TTTCCCACCCATCCCCGCGGAAAGCAACGGTCAATCTGGCCACAACACGCGACGCTCCAGCCGATTTCATTCTCTCCTGGTCAACCAAAAGCAGAGACATCGGCATGTCGTTTCTCGCCGAGCGCCCGCGCACCGATCAGCCCGGATATTTCTACCTTTCTCTCGACCCCGGCACACGGAGTTCCGGCTCACTGCCCGTGAGCAAGGACGTCATCTTCGTTCTCGATCGCTCGGGGAGCATGGCAGGGCAGAAAATTTCCCAGGCGAAAAATGCGCTCACGTTCTGCCTGAACCGGCTCAACAAGAACGACCGCTTCGCCTTGCTGTGGTTCAATTCCACGATTGACCGGTTCGCGCCCCGGCTGCAAAAGGTCAACGATAAAACCCGGCGCAACGCGCAGTACGAAATCGAGAACCTTGACGCCTCGGGCAGCACCAACATCAACGAAGCTTTATCGGCCGCGTTGCAATACGCGGAAGGGTCCTCGGAGCGCCCCGTGTACATCGTTTTCCTGACCGACGGCCTGCCCACGGTCGGTGTTCAGGACCCAGACGCCATCATCCGGAACGTAGGAAAGAAAAATACCGACGGGGCCCGGCTGTTCACGTTCGGCGTGGGATACGACGTGGACACGTACCTGCTCGACAAGCTGAGTCAAACCAACGGTGGAATCTCGGAGTACGTTTCACCCGACGAGAGCATCGAAGCAGTGGTATCACGTTTCTTTTCCGGCATCAGCAATCCCATGCTGACCGATATCAGCGTCAAATTTTCCGGCGGCGACGTCACCGAGATCTATCCCGTCAACCCTCCCGACCTTTTCTACGGATCGACCGTCGTCATTTTCGGGCGCTACCGCCGAGCGGGCACAGCAACGGTGACACTGCGCGGCAAGCAGGGGCAATCCTCCAAGAAATACGCGTACAAAATCACGTTCCCGGAGCGGGAAGAAAAACACGGCGAAATTCCCGCGCTATGGGCGAAGCGTAAGATCGGCTACCTGCTCGATGACATGCGGATCAACGGCGAAAACGAGGAAGTCAAAAACGAAATCATCGCCCTGAGCAAGAAATACGGCATCGTGACCAGGTACACGTCCTACCTGGTGACGGAAGATGAAGAGCTTGCCGACGTCGCCTTGCGCGAAGCCATGACAAAGCGGCGATACGACGCCGGCAGCGGCTATGCACCCGTTGACGATGCGCAGGCCAGGATGATGGTCTCGGCCAGCAAATCCATGCAATCGTTGAAACAGGAAGCACGCGTCGTGTACCACCGACGCGTGCGAACGGTCGAAGGCAGGATTTTCGTGAAAAAAGATTCGATATGGATCGAGGAAGGATACGACGCCTTGCAAAAACCGGCCAGGGTCATTCGCTTCGGCAGCCGGGAGTACTTCCGGCTCGCTGCATCCTCGCCGCAAACCAGGCGAATCATGGCTCTCGGTCCAAAGGTAATATTCAAGACGGGTGGAACCTGGCGAAGCATTCAATAGCTCAAGGGCCATTCCCCGGCGGCTGCGGTTTTCTGCAGCCGCTTTTTCACCTCTTGCCACAATTACCTAAATTATACGTCCAAGACACCGATTGGAATTCCCGGCGGCGGATACACCCGCCGCGCCGGAGCTGTGTTCCAATGCGGAGGGATAAACCCGAGAAGGGATGAAAGATTTCTTAACCGTTATTGTTTGACATGACACAATCCTTGATGAAAAACCCCGTTGTCCGTAACATCGCCATCGCCGCCGTGGCGGTGATCGTAATTATCCTGTTCATTATTCCCGCCGGGAAATCCGATCTCCCCACCGTGAAAGTCACGCGGGGCGAGTTCAACGTTCTCGTGATCGAAAGCGGCACGGTGCGATCCAAGAACTCGTTCGCGGTGACCGCCCCCCGGACGCGATCCATGGGCACGCTCCAGATCGTGTACCTCGCCCCCGAGGGCACCACGGCAAAGAAAGGCGACGTGCTGGTGCGATTCGATCCCAGCGCCGCGCTCAAGCAAATCGCGGAAAAAGAAAACGAGCTGAAGGCAGCCCTCTCCGACCTCGACAAGCTCAAGGCGCAACAAGCCGCCGACCGCGCATCCGCGGAAGCGGACTTCGAAAATGCCAAGCTCTCGTTCGAGCTCGCCAAGATCAGCCGGGAGCGGATGCAATTCGAATCCGAGGCGCGCAAACGGGAAGCCGAACTGGAATTCAAGAAAGCAGAGCTTTCCTTCAAACAAGCCAAATTGAATCTCAAGAATCGCGATATCGTCCGGAAGTCCGAACTCAGTAATATCAGGCTTCGAATAAACCAGATCAAGCAAGATATCAACGACGCCCGAAAGGACATGGAGCGCCTCACGATCAAAGCGCCCATCTCGGGACTGATCGTGTACGAAACGAACTGGAGCACGGGCAGGAAGATCGCCGTCGGCGACCAGCCCTGGCCCGGGATGCCCATCATC
>JAJRXL010000355.1 GCA_024276335.1 Bacteroidota bacterium | reverse complement strand
TCCCGGCTGTCGGCTGCGCCTGCGTTTCCCCTTTTGCATCCTCGGTGGCGCCGACAACGACTTTCGAAACGAGGTCGCCGATTTCAACGCCCAGCGCGTAATCCGCCTTGCTTAAAACTTCGATGAGCTCTCCATGGTCGATACTTTCCTTGCCCGTCTCCTTTTTATAATTCTCGAGCTTCTCAACAATTTCCGCATTGGATTTGTCATCAAAGAAAATACAAAGCGCGTCCACGGGAACCGTCCCCTTTTCATGCTCCGGGTCCAGGCTGAACATGTCGAACAACGGCTGGGTGAGGTTTCCCAGGTCCTCTGTCGAGTAGCTATTGATAACTTCGTTATCGATAAGCTCCAGCAGTGTTTCGAATTTTTCGCGCGTCAATTCTTCCATGCTCTTCCGTGAGAAAAACTTCTCCAGGACAACGCGGTAATACTTGTAATCGGAAAAATACCTCAAGCTGTGCAGTATCTGTTCAACTGTCTGTAGTTCCAGATCCTTATAGACAAAGCGTGCCATTGTCCATTGGGGCCTGCACGTGTAATTGAACAGGAGCTTGATGTTTCTCTCCACGGCCTCAAGAAATTCAGCCCTTGCCAGGATTGCATGTTCTTTCGAAAGCCAGTTAATCTCGTCAAAAAGGCTGCGAATATGTTCCGGGGAATAATCAAAATGCGGCGAGTTCAACAGGCGCTCCCGCTCTTCCGCCAACAGGTCGTCGACGTCGGCACTGAAGCACGTTTTAACGGACAGCGGAATATCGGCCGCAAGAATCTTGTTCAGCTTGATCGACTCATCACTACCGATAGTGTGTTCAATTATGAACGCCTGGATACGTTCTATTTGCTGTTCAAACATTGGCTGACCCCGAAATGTCTAACTGCGTAATATGAAAAAATAGGTATCTCCCCGTCTAATGCCAAAAACTCACGAGACAATATAGTGATGAGCCCGGGAGCGTCCTCATTTATTTCCCACCGGATTTGTAATTTTTGCAATGGGAGCAGGCTCCCGCTTGAAGCGGTTCTGTTCGGCAAGCGTCAGTATTCTCTCCACGATGCCTTCTTCGATCCCGCCGGATACGATTTCTTCCTTCTTCTTGTTTCGATCGAAATAGTAATGAAGCACTTTGTCCACCACAATATACGGTACTCCAAGTTCGTCCTCGTCAGTTTGCCCCACCCACAGATCGGCGCTTGGCGGCTTGGATATTACTTGTTGTGGCAAGCCAGCATACGACGCCAGCGCCCACACCTGCGTTTTGTACAAGTCTCCTATCGGGTTGAGGGCGCATGCTGAATCACCGAACAGGGTCGTGTACCCAAGGAGTCTCTCCGTTTTGTTTCCCGTCCCCATGACAAGGGCTTTTTCCCTGGCCGAGATGTCATACAAAACGATCATACGAACGCGAGCCATAACGTTTCCTTTGCGAATATGATCCATGTCCGGTAAGCGATCGACGAAAGAATCCACCATGCTCGAAATATCCACGGTTTCAGAGGCCACGTTCAGCATGTTGATCACGGCATCCGCATCGGCGAGACTACTCGTGCTGCTTGTTTTATATGGCATCTTTACGCAGAATACGTTCCCGCATCCAAGAGCCTTGGTCGCCAAGTACGCCGTCAGCGCGGAATCCACGCCACCCGACAACCCGACGACTGCGCGTTTGAAACCCGCCCTGGAAAGGGTGTCTTGAATAAAGGCCACGATTTCATCCGTGACACGCGACCAGTCAAGGTCCAACTCGGGAATGATCTCTCGTTCTTTCATGTAGATGAACATACAAAACCTGTGCAACCAAGTCAATCACGTTGTACTTTGAATGAGTGCGGATGAAACTTTGCCACGTCGATTTCGTATTGCGAGCACGTTTGAAACCGATTTTCGAAGGAGCGAAAACGATGTACAGAAATCTAGCATATACAATGATCGTCCTGTTCTTCTCCGTCCTGGTTGCCCGGTCCTCCGTTGAAATTGTACAGGAAATACCACGAACGACCGAAAAAGCCCTACGCGTCAATATCGACTTTGCGTTCGAATCCATCGTCATAAATCGAGGCGAGAAAAACAGCCTCGTCACGGTCTCGCGAAAAGGCGGGCAAACCGGTCCGGAGCCTGAACTCCGCTACCACATTTCGAACGGCGTCGGATACCTCGTCATCGAGTTCGATGAAAACAACGACGATAAATCCTTGAGCTTTTTCAACAGCAAGAACAGAAAACAAACCTGGATCATCTCGTTCTCCCACGACCTTCCCATCGATTTCAACATCGACATCGGTTTTGGGAAAGCAGACCTCGATCTCACCGGTTTGCAAACATCAGGGCTCAAGCTCTCTTCCGGCGCAAGTAAAATTTCGCT
>JAJRXL010000354.1 GCA_024276335.1 Bacteroidota bacterium | reverse complement strand
GACGAATACTCCGCCTTCGTAAACAGAGGCATACACACGTCCTGGAATGGCAATATCAAAGTCGTTGATCATTGTGCTTGGAAGCC
Organism: Bacteroidota bacterium; assembly: GCA_024276335.1. Classification (GTDB taxonomy): domain Bacteria; phylum Bacteroidota; class Ignavibacteria; order SZUA-365; family JAADGX01; genus JAADGX01. Next base: position 13,887 of record JAJRXL010000354.1, on the reverse strand, counting down.
CGTTGGATGCGGGTGTCCAGGAAGTACCGGCATCTGTCGTCAGAAATACCTCCAAACTAGTCCCGGCAAGGATAGTCCCATTGTCAAGGGTTGCCATTGCGCGGATGCTAGTTTTTGATAAGCTGGTGTTAGCCAGCTCCCATCTCGCGCCATTATTAGTAGTACGATAGACCCCGTTACCCTGCGTTCCGACGAGGATTTCACCCCCTGTACCAAAGCCGAATCCTTCCACTATCCGCGGTGTTTTTCCATAGAACAATCGTTTCCATGTATGGCCGTTGTCGGTGGATTTGAAACCTACCCCGGAAGCAGCGCCGGCATAGATACTTCCGTCCTCAGCCTGTTGGATGGTATAGATACGGTTTGCGTAGAATCCCGAAGCCGAAGGAGTCCAATGTTTTCCCCCATCTATTGAACGAAGAGGTCCAATTCCGGAAAGTAGTGCGAGCAGGACCCCGTCGGTCGTCATCAACATACCAGTCTGGTACACAGCTCCAAGTCCAAAGTCAAGCGTCATCCAGTTCTCACCGAGATCAGTTGAAATGAAATTCCCGTCGCTACCACCCGCGTATAGCGCCCCATTTCCCGGATAAGACAGAGAGTAAATGTTTCCGGAAATGCCGCTATTGGCTGCAGGCTGCCAGGTCATTCCGTCGTCTGTTGATCGAAAGATATCTCCATAAGACTGAGCCAGAATAGTCGTGTCGTCAACTGGGAGAACAGTGAATATCGTACGGCTTTCCAGTCCGTTGTATGACGCATTCCAGGATTGTCCAGCATCGGTCGATCTGTAAACCCCGTTTCTTGTGAGCCCAGCAAGGATAGTGCCTGATCGGGTTACAGCGAGCGTGTAAACTCGTGCGTTCTGAACGATCGTGCCTGACTTGGTCCATGTTTCACCATATCCGTGGAGCGGTAAATATTGCCGCTCCACGTACCGGCAATGATGGTGCTGTCGCTCGATACTATCGAAGTGATTTTTTCAGAAATGTTAGCGGTCTCAACCCGTTCCCACGGTTGCCCAAGGCCAGGTGAACGATAGATCCCGCTGTCGTTCGTTCCGGCGAACAGCATTTTGCTTGGAATTTCAAGAAGTGCGTAAGGATATCGGTCGGCCAGGCCAGTATTGTGGGTGAACCAGTTGTTTCCATTATCGGATGAAAGGAAAATACCTCCACCAATTGTTCCGATATAGAGAGTTCCGTCAGTTCCTACTATCATAGAGATAGGTATTCCCCCAACAGGACCCTGGGTCTGTTCCCACTTGATCTGCTGACTGGTTGCATGCAGCGTAAAGATGAACAGTAGGGTGGATACAAGTAATCCAGATGTTTTATTAAAGCGCATCATCCCAGTACCCCATTTTCTTATTGAATATTTGTTCTTACACAATACCTACAAAGAACAACCACGAATATTATAAAACAAGTATCCACTCAAACGATTTGGAATCGCCACGTGTCCTTCAAGGCGCTATCAGGAGCTTCCTGATTGTGGTCTCCTCACCGGCGCGGAGCATGACGAAGTACATGCCGCGTGGCAGGCGACTCGTGTCCAGATTGAAAGTGTGATTCCCCGCGTTCTGTTCACCCTCTACCTGCACCAGGACACGTGAACCGAACACGTTCACCACGGAGAGTGAAACCCGGCGCCGATCGGGAAGGTCGTACGAAACGGTGACTATTCCACAGGAAGGATTCGGGTACAGGGAGAACCGCAATGCGGTGGGTTGATTCCGCAAGGCCTTTTCATTAATGCCGGTTGGCGTATGTACCTTCCAAACGATGATCACGGGCTCCTGGCTTACCGAGACCTGTTGACCGTGCGCAGGCGCGTACTCCCCGATACGTTTCCCGATGACATCGTAAACCACCGCCTTATTGTAACGGTCGGGCGGATTCAACCCCCACGAGGCCTTGCTCGAGTCGGGGTCGAAAAGAACGTCCTTCCAGACGACGTCCACGGGACCCTGCTTCTCGTTGAACCTGAACGCGAAAAAATCGCCGGTGGAGATATCTTGTGGCGGTCCCGCGGGTTCGATGAGGGAGCGAAGAAAGCGGTAGCTCCCGGCGGAAAGGTATTCCCCCAGGCGGGGAGAGTACAGGCCGAAGAAGCGATCGGGAGGATACCCCACAACGGGCGTGCAAATGCCGAGCAGACCGAAGGCCATGCCCAGCGTCCATTTCCGCACCATATCGCCCGCGTGGAAGCGTTCATTGTACGGGGTCTTTCCCTGGGGCGAAAGGTTCATCGCGGCCTCCGCGGCCAGCCACGGTTTCAAAACCCCTCCTGAATCCCGTACGACATTTTCGAATGCTCGCAGTTCTTGAAAGATGAATCGCGGTTTCCAGTGGTAGTGCACGTCGAACCAGTCCATCCAGTCGGTTTGTCCGGCAATGGCATCCGCCCAGTACAGCCCGGGCGTGCGGTCGCTTCCGCTCATGTACTGCCGGAAATCGTCCCATGTAAACCGGCCCGGGTTAAACTGGCGCTCGTAGCGGGAACGGTACAATATCAGAAGTGAATCACGTGCATCGGGATGTCGTTCGCCATACAGGAACCACTCGCGCTGGAGTTGCTGTGCGTAAGAGAAACCGCCGTGTGATACCATGATGGGGGTGTTGTAATCGTTCGCTGCTGCATGGGCGGCTAGATACACCGTCCGCAAGCACCGGATGTAGTCTTCCACGTCTTGCGTAAAGGTTTCGCGCGTGGTCTTCCAGTCGAGATGAGGCTCGTTGAAGAACCGCAGGAATCCCAGCGCTTCCGGGTTCCTGGTCGCGATGTGTTCGACAAGCTTGTACGTGAAGTCGTACAGCGCGAGCGAATACCCCCGAACGGGTACAGGCGCCGAGAGCGGAATGTTTCGTACCAGGTCGTCGGGAGCGCGAGGCTCCCCTCCTGTCGCCCAGGACGAAATCGCGTTTAAGACAAGGACGGTCTTTCCATGATGCCTGGACGTAAAATCGAGAGCGGCATCAAGCGCCTTCCATTCGAAGACGTCATCCCTGCGTTCGATCCGGTTCCACGAAACCGGCCAGGCATAGTAACGTGGATTGAAGGCGTCGTACGCCGAGTCGGGAAGATTGACGAGCAGGTTGATGTTGCGCAAGCCCCAGTAACCTTTTGGTGTTTGAGGTTGGACTTGAAAGTGCCAGGCGGCGCTGAACATTCCCCAGCCCGATGTATTGGCCGCCCGTACACGCCAGTAGTAGGTCGTCTTCGCCTGGAGGTTCCGCAGCATGTAGGTCGTATCCGTCAGGGTGGAATCGTTCACGAGCAGGGTTCCGAAGCGACGGTCCGTCGCCACCTGGAGGTGATACCGCGAGACCAGCGGCTGCGATGCGAACCAGGTTAATTGGGCATTCCCGGTAGTAATCACGGCGCCGGGACGAGGCTGCCGTAAGAGCACCGGCGCAGGCAACGGAAGCCGTACCTGTTTCTCGATGTCGTAACCCGCGTGCAGGAAGCGCGGGTCGGAAAGCGCGCGTATCCAGTTGTTGCGGATAATGCTGTTGATTTGCAGGCGACAGTCGCCCCAGTGCGACCATTTCGGGATGGCGGTCCAATCAAGGTTGATGTAATTGAATGCCTTGATCTCAGGGTGGTTTTGGATGAATGCGAAAAACGGTTCGAACCAGTGTTCCCAGTCCCGGCGACCGTCGGTGGAATCGGGGTCCCGGGCATCGGGAGTCAGGTTTTCCTTGCGTGCCGTTGTCTCGGCCAGGTAAACGGGCCTGTTCCGTGATCGCGCAAAGGCCAGGAACAGCTCCGATTTTCCCTTGGCGCTGATCTGGCCCCGAACGCTGTCGGGAGCGTCCGGGTTGAAGTGGTTTGCGTCGAAGACGTCGAGTCCGAACCAGTCAACCACGTCATCGCCGGGATACCACTTCCATCCCAACTTGGTGGAGTCGGCAAAATCCGCCGCCGCGTCGGGTTCATAACACCAGATCGTGGCAAAGTTGTTCACGTTGCGGTTGCGCAATTCTCTTACGAGCTTCCGGAACGCCCCAGGGACGATCCAGGGCGAGTACCCGTTCCACGCGCCGTTGATTTCGAACGCGATGCGGAAGAAAAAAGGCTTGCCGAATTTCTTGAACGCCACGGCCAGTGTATCGATGTACCGGTCGAGCGTGCTCGTGAAGACGAAGAGAGAATCGGTCGTCCCGTTGCGGCCCTTGAAATGAATGCCGAGTTCCACGTACTGCCTGCTCGTATCGATGCCCGGTGGCGACAGCGCACGCAGGACTCCCGCCACGGTCATGCCCCGCGTTCCCGGCAACCCCATCGTTGCCTGGAAGAAAAGCGGTTGCAAGGTATCAGGCATCATGTCCAGGTAATCCGCGATGGAATTCTTGTAATTCCACCCGACACCGTGATACACGCGCCCGTCGGGCGGCTCGTATTTCGCTCGTTTGAGATTGGATAACGCCTGCTGGATAAAGGCGCGCATGGTGTAGGTCATGGTAAAAGGCTGGTATTCCGGGTAGTTGGCGGAGGGATGTTCGTACCAGCTCCAAACCCCGATATCATCGGGATCGCCGCCAATGTCCCGGTACTTGCGCCAGCCGTCGAGTGTGCGGGCGTAGTACAGGCTGTCGCTGGTGAACCCGCCCTGTTGGGAATTGAAAATCACGCCAAACCGGATTCCCTGCCCCTTTACATACCGTTCAAGTTCCAGGAGTTTTTACCATCCTTGTGTCCGCGGATCGTCCGAATATTCGTAGGGGCTATCGCTGAAAAAGCCGAACAGTTTTTCACCCCGGTTGCGCACGACTTCCAACACGGTATCCAGGACGGCGGGAAGGTCGCCGTAGTTGTTGCCGGGATGTGGAGGGTAAGGCCCCACGCTGAACCACGGCACCGGTTCCACGAGACCGAACTTGACGTCGGGAAGATGGCGGCGAACTTCTTTCATGTAGTCCACCATTTCCTCGGCGGCTCTCCGGGCAGTCCAGCCGCAATTGCCCTTCTTTCCGTTCATTTTCATGGTGTTGATGGGAGAGTCCATCCAGAGGTAATCCACCCGGCCTCCGAGTGAAACCCATTTCCGGAGTTTGGGGCCCCATTCGCTTTGCGCATGTCGCTCGCCCGCCAGGGAATCGCACCCGGAGAAGGGCCGGAGGCCTCCTACCTCGAAGCCTATTTCCAGGTCCGTCCTGTTCAACATCTCCACTGCTGTCCTGATCTGCTGCTCCGTGGCTCTCTTAAGAACGTTGACGTGCATGAGAAATACGTCCAGCTCCTGCTTGACCGTATCCCAGTCCGCTTCAGGAGTGAGCAGGCTCCAGAATCCATTGCGCATGGAAGACGGACTCATGTAGAATTGTTTATCCGTCTGGGCGCAGAGGGTGAGTGGAATGAGAAGAAGGATAAATGCTGTCGCTTTCATGACGATACCCCGGCTGTTGCTGAAAGTCTTGTGAACGCTTCATTGTGCCGAACTGGATACGTTCGATTTAGACTTCAACGTATTGGGCAGGATACGAGAGGATACACGCAGGAGCAATGCTGCGAGGCAAGCTACGGAATCAATCGCGTTTTTTCAAGTACTGATGTTTACATACTGGTTGGAGTAATAGCCGCTTGATCGATCTTTGACGCTGGTATTCATTGGGAAAACAGCGTTTATTTTTCAGCGGGTAATTGGCCTACGTCCTTGAAATTTACTAGAAGGCAAGAGCCGGAGTAACATAATCCTGCGAATGTCGTATGTTTGGTAATACGTGGCTTACAAGGAGATCGGGATGCAGCAGAAAGAAAATACACCGGGGGCGAAAAGCCCAAGAGAATACCCGTTGGCACTGCATTTGGATGACCGTCAGGATAGCGCCATCGGCAACATCGGGGCGGACCTCGGCAGTCGGGTCTTATCCTGGCTGCGGGTAGCGGGGTGAGGAGTTAAAAAATTGAAAAGTAAAAGAACGATCGGTAAATACAATACTACACTACGATAGTAATTTAAAACCACTCTCGGGAGGATTGCACATGACCACGAAACAAGCAATTGATGATTTCTTTGCCCAACCCGCGCTGGCGGTTATCGGGGTCTCGCGAAGCGGAAAGAAATTCGGGAATCACGCCTACCGGGAACTCAAGTCCAGGGGATACAAGGTCTTTCCCGTGCATCCGGCCGCGGACGAGATCGAGGGAGACCGCTGTTACGCCGGTTTGGACAAGCTTCCGGAGCGGGTCGAAGGCCTGGTGCTCGTTGTGCCGCCTGCTCAGACGGAAAAGGTGGTTCGCAAGGCCGCCGAGACCGGCATCAGGAGGATATGGATGCAGCAGGGCGCGGAATCCGAGGAGGCCATCCGCTTCTGCGAGGAGCGCGGCATCAACGTCGTGCATGGTGAATGCATCATGATGTTCATGGAAGGCGCGTCGTTTCCGCACCGGGTGCATCGCTGGGTGTGGAAGCTCCTGGGGAAATTACCCTCGTAACACCTGTTGCTTCCGGCGGCCCATCCAACGCCGCGCTTTACAGGAAGCACCTTTCACAATAATTTCCAGACCTCTCACAGTGGAGTCAATCCATGTTTCGCAAAATCGAAGATTTCGTTTCCGCCTATCGGTCGTTGGCTGAAGGAACCGGCAAGGTCTTTGCCATGCTTACGGATGATAATCTCCATCGATCGGTGGCCGATGGTCATCGCACCCTGGGCGGTATCGCCTGGCATATCGTCACCACCGTTCCCGAGATGATGAGCAGAACAGGCCTGGGATTCAGCGCGGTGGACTGGAAATCCATGCCTCCTCGTGCCGCCTCGGAGATTATCGAGGGGTACACCGGCGTCTCGAATGAGCTTCTTGCTGCTGTCCGGGATACCTGGAGCGATGAAAGCCTTCTTCAGGCAGACGAAATGTACGGTGAGCAATGGCCCCGCGGCCTGACGCTGACGGCCTTGATCAATCACGAGATCCACCACCGGGGACAGATGACCGTGCTTTTGCGCCAGGCGGGTTCGAAGGTCCCGGGCATATTCGGTCCGTCGAAGGAGGAATGGAAAAATATCGGGATGAGCGAACCGCCGTATTGATCACCGGCGAATCCGCAGTCGCAGCAAGGGATTACCCGCGAAACACTGAAAAGAAAAAGCCGCTGTGCATTGAAAACACAGCGGCTTGATGATTTACCCGTGATCAGTTCGCTTTCCTACTTGACGTACACGACTTTGCGCGTAAGAACCGTCGGGGCGGTGTACAACCGAAGGAAGTATATACCGGAGGGGATGTTTCGCGGCATCCACCGGACGACATGGTTCCCCGGTGTAGCAATTCCGTTGAACAACGTCGTTACGTTGCGGCCGTATTCGTCCACGACCTCCAGTCGAACCGGGGCTGTCACGGCAGCGCTGAACGAAGCCGTGGTCATACCTTGACCGCTGATGGAAGATGCCCCAAAAGGATTCGGGAATATCTCGTTCAGAGAGAAACGTGAAGCGCGTGGATGATCGACGGCCGTCGGCTTCGTGATTTGATCCCACAAGGTGAGCGCTTTCGGAACGGCGTCCTTGAGCTCCTTCACGGAAAGTCCCGCCAGGACTGCGAACGCAATGGTAACGCTTTCCCCTGATTGTATCGTGTACGGGCCGTTGCCGATAACTTGTGAAATATCGGTTTCCTGTGTCGATCGCTGCAAGATGCCGGAACTCATGGAAGCCCACTTCTCTTCCTTTGTAAAACCGTTGTGGATGCCGAATCGTCCATTGTCGTCCGGGTCCGGGTTGTTGATTGCCGTGTAGTGCGTCGGCTTGTCGCGCGTGAGAACCATGACTCCCACGTGCGTCGGCACCTCTTTACTGTTATCCAGCGCGTAACCCATCATGAGATCGGTGTCGATGTTGGCGTAATCCGTGTACGCACTGGTTCCGATGTCCCAGTCGAAGAACAGTCCCGCGTGGAAATTCTTTAACGCGGCTCCCGAAGTGTTCTTGATATCATAGCGCAGGATAAGAATGTTGGTGGCGCCGGGGTCGGTGAACTCGTAGCTGTTGAGATGCACCTCGACACCGAGCCGGTCGCGGGCGTTGGCACGCTGGTCCGTCCACGTCGCGATCCCTTCTTGCGCTGCGATGGGTCCGGGCGTCAGCATGGTCAGGGGTTTGTTGCTGCTGAAATCCGCGTTCTGGATCGATCCCGCTTCGTTCCTGACCACGTCCACGACACGGACGTCGCCGTTGACTATCGCTCCGAGCATGAGACCACCTTCGAAGAGGACGTTGTACCCGTTATTCCGGAAAATGAATCCACGCCCCCGCATTCCGGAGAAATCATCAAACCCGATATTTCCGTCGTTGGACAGAGTCGTGAGTATCTCGTTGACGGTGTGGTCCCGGTACGTCGGCTGGGCAATGATTGTGAACCCATCGTAATCGTTGTAACTCCCGTCTTTGATCTCGGTAATGAGATTGATTTCCTCGTTCAAGGGGATGTTTTGCTTGATGCGGATGACAAAAGGATTGGCTCCGTTTTCCTTTTCATCCCCGGTGCCCATCGTGCCGAGAATGAACGTCCCGTCCACGATTTCCACGTAGTTGCTGGTGGTGGTCAGCGTAACGATGGCGTTGGTCGTGGGGGCGAGGTAGTTCTTGAATGCCATCGTGATCTCGATATCTTCGCCCGGATCAATGATACCGTTGCCATTTCCCGTTCGGCTGTCGGAAATTGCGTGTGATGAAAGTCGAACCGCGGGCGATTGCTCGGTCAGCGCGCGGTAGGCATTCACCCTTCCGTATCCGAGCTTGCGCTTGAAGCGGTTCGCGTTCTTCCCGTCGATGTTATCGGAAGTCACACGCACCTGCATGGCGACTTGCAACGGCGTCAGGTTCGGGTTCTTTGCCAGGACCAGGGCCGCCACGCCTGCCGCCACGGGACTGGCCATGGACGTACCGGACCAGCCGGCGGACTGGTAGCCGTTTGCAGGCCGGGAAACGGTGCTGAGGATGTTGGTGCCCGGAGCGGCAACGTCCACCCACGTGCCATAGTTCGACGATCCATTCTTGATATCATTGCTTTTGACATTGGATACCGCGAGTATCTGCGGGTACGCTGCGGGGGATGAGAACTTCTCGGAGTTGTCGTTGCCCGCCGCCGCCACAACGAGCGCTCCCTTTGCCGTGGCGTACTCGACCTGGTCGTATTCGCTCTGGAGATAACCGCCGCCGCCCCAACTGCAGTTGATGATCTTGGCGCCCATGTCCGCCGCGTACACGATACCTTCGTAGCCCCGGCGGATGGAACGCGTGCCCTTGTCATCGCCGCACTTGACGGGAAGAATCTTGCACTTGTACGCGACGCCGACGACGCCGATTGAATTTTCACCCACCGCCGCCGCAATGCCGGCGACGTGTGTTCCGTGCGGGTTTCCCGTGGCCGTGGGCTGGGGGTCGTTGTCGTAGTACTTGCTTCCCTGGAACTGATCCTTACCGATAAGATCGATGCCGATGATGTCGTCGATGAAGCCGTTGCCGTCGTCATCGACGTTGTTGAAATCCGCCAGGGTGAATTTTCCGTCGTTGTTGACGTCCTCTCCGGGATTGATCCAGATGTTGGCCCGCAAGTCCTTGTGCTGCCAGTCAACCCCCGTGTCCACGATCCCGATAACGATGTCCTTGCTCCCCTTGGTGATGTCCCAGGCTTCGTACGCCTTGATCTGCTTCAAGTGATACTGTTGCGATGCTTTCGGATCGTTGGGCGTGTACACGATTTGATGAATCTGTTCCGGTTCCGCGTACTCGATTTCCGGGTAAGCGGAAAGAGCCTTGGCGACGGTAATGGGATCCGCGTCCGAAGAGTACTCGAGCCGGTACATCCGGGAAAGATCGATCTCCCGCCCGGCTTTGCTGAACACCGGCCGGTGATTCGGGTATATTTGTTCGGCCGTGTACACCCCGTATTCGGTGAAGACCGGTGCGATGGAGGCAACGCCGACGGAATGCCGGGTGAGGTGTTTCTTTTCGCTCTCACGGAATTTCACGATTACGGTGTGTGGTACAAAGCGGGCATCGGCGGGAAGCCGGTCAAGGTAGGACGCTTTGTCGCCGTTTGAAGATCCGGGTCCTGTTCCGGCCCACGCAAGATGGCTGGTGAGAAGGGAAACGAATAGTAATATTACGAGATTCTTCATGAATGAATTCCTGTGATGTGTATATCTGGCTAACAACCGAGAAAGATAAAATGGTTTCACACACGGCATTCGCAGGAGAGCCGGATTGCGTTTCATCCTTGCAAGGGCAGACAGAAAGGATAACGTCGATAAAAGATATCAGTGGAAACGCGCGTATGCAAGTGGAAAATCGTTCCGGTCACGCCGCCACGACTTCGCCCATGAACACCGGGTCTTCGCCGCTTTCCCGGAGGAGACTGAAGACGGTATCGGCAGCGTCGTTACCGACGATGGCAATTGCGCCGATGCCGAGGTTGAAGGTGCGGCGCATGTCTTCTTCCGGGACCTTGCCCAGGTTCTGAATCATGGTGAAAATCGGTGGGCGTTCCCAAGCATTCCAGTCGATGGAGAGATGCTGTCCCGTGTTGAGCACGCGGCGGGTGTTTCCTTCGATGCCGCCTCCCGTTATATGCGACAGGCCGTGAAGCAAACCACGGTCCACAAGGGGTGAAAAGACGTGGAAGTATGACCGGTGAATTTTCAGGAGTTCCGTTCCCAGGTCGCAACCGAGTTCGTCGAAATAGGAATCCAGGCTGAAATGCTCGAGCAGTACCGCCCTGGCCAGGGAATACCCGTTTGTATGGAGACCGGAGGAGCGCACGCCGATGAGACGGTCGCCGGCCTGGATCAGCTCGCGGGTCAGCAACTTCGACTTTTCGGCGATGCCGACGATGGTGCCCGCGATGTCGTATTCCGTGGGAGCGTACATGCCGGGCATTTCCGCCGTCTCCCCGCCGATGAGGGAGCATTCGTTCTGTTTGCATGCGATGGCCAAACCGGTGATAACCTGCTCGGCGACGGTGGGGTCGAGCCTGCCGGTGGCGAAATAGTCGAGAAAGAACAAGGGGCGGGCGCCGCAGGCGAGGATATCGTTCACGCAGTGATTGACCAGGTCCTGCCCGATCGTGTCGTGGCGATTGAACATGGCGGCGACTTTCAGCTTGGTACCGACGCCATCCACGCTCGAAACAAGCACTGGCTCGCGGTAGTCGGAAAACCGGGCGTCGTAAATAGCGCCGAAGGTGCCCAGGTCGGTGAGAACGGCAGGGGTGAACGTCTCCGCTACGGTTTTCTTGATTCGGCGGAGGGTTTCTTCCCCGGCGTCGATGTCAACGCCGGAGGATTTGTATGTTTTTCCCAACTCTGGCCCCGGTAGTCAGTGCAACAACATCACGTCAAAATAGAATGAATTCGAGAATGGAACAAGACACCCTTTCGATCCCGCGGTGAGACGAGATGAACGCATGCTGGGTTAGGAGGTATCGGCGATGAAGACGGGTGTAATACCGCTGCGTTGTTTCATCTTTATAAAGGAGTACGAAATAGCGCACGCGCATTTGGCCTGATCAGGACGATGAACACGTAGAGCGAAAAAAGGAAAGAGATGCCGGTGTACAGCATTAACGTGGTTCGTGTTAATTCGAACGGGAAGGCGCACAGAACCATCCCTGACAACGCCTCTCCATCAGGTATTCTGATCAGCAGGAATGCGAAGATGACCGCCGTCAAAGCTGACAACAATGCGATAAACAGGGCGGCGTACCAACTCCATCCCTTCCTTTTGAGCAAACCGATGCCGACCGGGATAAGGATAGCAAACGTCGGAAAACGAAGCCGCATGTTGGCTGTTTCGATGGAAAACGAGGCGAAATCGAGGATACCGTAGATAAGAAAAAGTATGCTGATCATCACGATATGGCCGTTCTTCTGCATGTTTACCTCTCTCGATAATGATAAAGGCTCTTCGCTCTATGCATAGTATATCCGTTATCGAAAGCCGCCAGGCGAGATGGAGGTTGTGCAGTCGTTCGTATTGCGACATTCTTGAGCTTTCCACCTTGCCGTTCGTGATTGCACTGGATACGACGGTAATCTAAACCAAGGACAACGATATCCTTTGAGATCAGGCCGCGGGAAAACATCGGGAAGAGACTCCTCGATGAAGTAGTTCACCTTTCCGTTTGTCGGCATCATGTTTGTTCGTCCTGGCGTAACAGAACGCTTTTCGGAACTCGTTTTTCCTGTTACTTGAATACCAATGCCTCAAGGTAATTCCTCGCTCCCAAAAGTACAAGGAGTTTTGTTCCGGGTGCGCCCGCACGATGCGACCGGTTTGTTTCACGGCGCTGTTCCGGCAACGGGATACTGCAATGGACGACAGGAGTCAATCTTGATTGGCCGTGACCATTTCTCTATATTCAGATGCCGGAACAGGCCAGAAACAAGTGTCCAGGAAGCGCTGAACGAGTCGCCATGAATGACGTAATAGTGCGCTTCCCTAGCGCAACACCACCGGGGTAAATACACGGTGCGCTCGTCTAAATACTTTTCCACGGTTACGTAGGGGGTGAGACATGTCGGTGAGTTACTTTAAGGCGTTGAAAGCGGCCCTGACATCCCAGTACAACATCATCGCCGTTGTGGGAGCCGGGTTGTTTTCGCTCGTGTCATGGAACTGGATACCGGCCCTTATCGCGGCGGGCCTGGAAGTCGGCTACCTGGTTGTCGCTCCCGCCATCCCGTGGTACCGAAAGCGCGTCGAGCTGCAGCTCGAAGAACGGACCCACGTTCGCTCGCAGAAGGAATTACAGTCCATGCTCCAGCAGTTGCCGAAGGAAGACCAGAAGCGTTACTACCGTATGTACCGCGTGTGCCAGAACATCCGCGAGAACTACAAACGTTTCAATACCACGAGCCGCATGTTCCTCGACGACGTGGCGGGCAAGTTGGAATCGCTCCTTCAGCGCTACCTGAACATGCTCCAGAGCCTTGCCGCGTACGAGGCATACCTGGTCAGTGCGGATCCCTCGGAAATCGACAACAAGTTGAAGCGCCTGCGCTCCGAGCTGGAGAGCGATCCCCAGCGCGTGCGGGACATCAAGGAAAAGCAGGTGGAGATCCTGGAAAAGAGGCTGGAAAAGATCGCCAAGGCACGCGAAGACGCCAAGGTGGTGCGAACGCAATTGGAAACCATCGAGGAATTCGTCCTGCTTCTCAAGGAACAGTCCCTGACCATCAAGGATCCCGACGAGCTCACCGGCCAAATTGATTCCCTGATGATGGAGGTCGAGATGACCGAAGAGACGGTCCGGGAAATCGAATCCAACTTCTCGCAAATGTTCGACCGGGAATTGGAAGCATCCCGGCCGCCGCAGAAGCTCCAATCCTAACCAACCAGGAATAATTCAGCGTACATCATGTCAGAAGCAAATCGTAAACGCCTGGCCGAGATGCGTGAAAAGGCGCTTCTCGGCGGCGGCAAAGAACGACTTGAGGCGCAGCACAAAAAGAGAAAACTGACCGCGCGCGAGCGGCTCAATCTTTTGCTCGACGACGGGTCGTTCAAGGAGGTGGACATGTTCGTGCAGCATCGCGCCACCGATTTCGGTCTTGCCGATCAGAAGTACCTCGGCGACGGCGTAGTGACGGGCTCCGGAACGATCGACGGAAGGCTGGTCTTCGTGTTCAGCCAGGACTTCACCGTGTTCGGTGGATCGCTGTCCGGCGCGCACGCGGCGAAGATCTGCAAGATCATGGACATGGCCCTCAAAGTCGGAGCGCCCGTGATCGGGTTGAACGACTCCGGGGGCGCCCGGATCCAGGAGGGCGTGGTAAGCCTCGGCGGTTACGCCGACATCTTCCTGCGCAACACGCTGGTTTCAGGTGTCATTCCACAGATATCCGCCGTCCTGGGCCCTTGTGCCGGTGGCGCCGTATATTCG
>JAJRXL010000353.1 GCA_024276335.1 Bacteroidota bacterium | reverse complement strand
TGATGGTTTAAACAAGAACAATATCGATATCAACAGGAAGATTCTGGCTGATCTCGCGGTTTCAAATCCCGACGCATTTGCCAAGATTGTCAAGCACGCCGTAGGTAAATGACAGCGCCAAAGCCTGGACCATTTTGCTGGACCATTTTGAATGGCTGAAAGGCGCATGATCCTGACCTGGTTGCTACCGGGTCGTTCGCATTTTACCCGCGTGTGTCCGAACCGACACGGGGCTTGAAATTGACGCTGCATGCTCATGCTGGAAGAGATATCGAAAATAAAACGTGAAATCGAAAACACTGCCAGGAACATTTCCTCCCGCGAGGACCTGGACGCCTTTCGTGTCACTTTTCTTGCTCGAAAAGGAAAAATAGCGAATCTCTTCGCCAGGCTTCGCGAGATCCCCCCGGAGCAAAAACGCGATGTCGGCCAGCAGCTCAACGCGTTGCGATCGTTTGCCGAGGAGCTTTTCAAAGAACGAGAAAAGCAATTGGTGGAATCGCAGAAGCGGAAGACCCCTTTTCTTGACTACACCCTGCCCGGTCGCGAGCTTCCCATCGGTCACACGCACATTGTTTCACGGACAATCGCGGACATCCAATCGATATTCGTGCGCATGGGATTCTCCATCGCTACCGGACCGGAGCTTGAAAGCGATTACTACAACTTCGAGACGCTGAATTTCCCTTCTGATCACCCGGCCCGCGACATGCAGGACACGTTTTTCATCAAAGACGATGTGCTCTTACGGACGCATACGTCGCCCGTGCAAATTCGCCTGATGGAATCCAGGAAACCGCCGATTCGAGCAATCATGCCCGGCAGGTGTTACCGGAACGAAGTCATAAGCGCCCGAAGCCATGTCCAGTTTCATCAGGTCGAAGGGCTCAGCGTGGACACTCACGTCACGTTCACCGATCTGAAGAGCACCCTGGTGGCTTTCGCCCGCGAATTCTATGGAAAATCGACTGCGTACCGCTTCCGTCCGAGTTATTTCCCTTTCACGGAACCCTCGGCGGAAATGGACATCTCGTGTTTCCTTTGTCACGGGAACGGTTGCCGTGTCTGCAAAAACACGGGATGGCTCGAAATACTCGGGTGCGGAATGGTCGATCCCAACGTCTTCAAAGCGGTTGGCTATGATCCCGAGGAATTGACGGGGTTCGCATTCGGAATGGGAATTGAACGAACCGCCATGCTGCGTCATAACATCCCAGATATCCGGCTGATTTTCGAGAATGACGCCAGGATGTTACGTCAGCTTGGGTAGAGACGGTCATGAAAATTTCGTATAACTGGCTGAAAGAATACACCCCGATCGATGTTGCCCCAGAAGAGGTCGCGGAAAAGTTGACCGCAACAGGGCTCGAGGTCGAAGGCATGGAGATGCAAGCGAAGAAATTCGAGGGCATCGTTATCGGCAAAGTGCTGACATGCGAAAAGCATCCTAACGCGGACAAACTTTCCCTTTGCACGGTTACTGACGGCGACCGCGAGTATTCGGTTATTTGTGGCGCTCCCAATGTCGCCGTGGGTCAGGTCGTCTTCTTCGCACGGCCGGGTGCGGTGATCCCGGACTGGGAGGGAGTGATCGAAAAACGAAAAATTCGCGGAGTCGTCTCGGAGGGAATGATCTGTTCGTACAAGGAATTGGGTATCGGTAACGATCATTCCGGTATTGCCGTCATTGAAGACAGTGTTCCCGTTGGGACGTCCGCTGCCGAATATCTCGGACAGACCGATACCATCCTCGAAATCGGTATCACGCCAAATCGCATGGACGCGCTTTCACATGTCGGCGTGGCGCGGGACCTGGCCGCCGTTTACCGTACCACCCTGACGATTCCCGACGTTTCAGGCGTTCCGGGGACTCGTGCGACTGCCGTGCGCGTCGTCATCGAAGATCCGGAGCTCTGTCCCCGGTATTGTGCCGGGATCATCGAGGGCATCACCGTGAAGGAATCCCCGGTGTGGCTGCAACGAAGGCTCCTCGCTGCAGGTATGCGGCCGTTAAACAATATCGTTGACATCACGAATTTCGTGATGCTGGAAATCGGTCAACCCATGCATGCGTTTGACCTGGAAGAGATTCGCGGCCGGGAGATACACGTGTGCCGTGCCGGTACCGAGCAGAAGTTCACCACCCTCGATGAAAAGGAACGCGTCATCCACCCCGACACCTTGTTGATTTGTGATGCGGAAAGGACTCTCGCCATTGCCGGTGTGATGGGAGGCGAAAACTCGGAGATCTCGGAAAATACGACGACGATTCTCCTGGAAAGCGCGTACTTTACGCCATCATCTGTCCGGCGTACCTCAAAGTATCTCGGGCTCAGTACCGAATCCAGCTACCGCTTCGAACGCGGCGCCGACCCGAATATGGTCGATTGGGCGCTGAAGCGGGCGGTGGAGTTGATCGTGGAACTGGCCGGCGGCACCTACACCGGTATGATCGATGAGTATCCGATAAAGATCGCACCGTGGGATGTCGATCTGCGCCTTTCGCAGGTTGAAAGGGTACTGGGAATTGTCATAGCCGAAGATGAAATTCGGGATATCCTTGCGCGGCTTGGCGTTGTAGTGAATAGCAAGGACGGTGTTCTCCGATGCACAATTCCGACGTTCAAGGCAGATGTTACTCGCGAGATCGATGTTATCGAAGAGATTGCGCGCATACACGGGTACGATACTATTCCTGCGCAGGAAACGGGAGAAGCGCGTTACGTGGGCTTTTTCGACTAGACGGCTTTTCAAGGTAAACTCCGTCGATTCCTGACCGGGGTCGGGTTCGACGAGACCATCGCTGTCAGCCTGGTGCGGGAACAACACGCAGAGATGTTTTCTGATCACGCCGTTCGTCTTCTCAATCCCGTAAACGCGGAAAGGCCGTGCTTGAGACCGACCTTGGCAATTTCCATGTTGGAAACCATCGCCACGAATGTTCACAACGGAATGTCGGGGCTGCGAATTTTCGAAATAGGCCACGTCTTTGACCGATCGCCGGATGCGGAGCGGGGAACCTTTGTGCGCGGGTACCTTGAATCCGAGCGTCTGGGCATTGCCCTGTACGGTGATGCCGCGGCACGGACGTGGTATGCACGACAACGCGCTCATGATTTTTTCGACATCAAAGGAACACTTGGCGCGCTCCTGAAATTTTTACATCTTGATAATGTTGCACGGATTCATTATTGTAAAGGCGATCCATTGACCGACTATCGTTTTTCGGTCGAAATCAAAGATAAAACTGCGGGGTATATTGCGCAGTTTGGAAAAACAGTTCTGGAATCATTCGATCTCGATCGGCCTGTGTACTATCTTGAATTGGACATGAACGTTCTTCAAAACGTCATAGAACCCGGCGCCCGGGCCTATATCCCGGTGAGCAGGTATCCGGCTGTGCTTCGGGATGTTGCGTTCATCTTCAAGGAGGATCAGCTTGCGGGAGACGTGGTTGAGACGATTGTTGGGATGAAAGAGCCTCTCATCAGGAATGTCCGTGTCCTCGATGTCTTCCAGCACCGGTCGCTGGGAGAAGGGAGGAAGAGTATCGCGTTCAACCTTGTTTTGCAGGCGGATGATCACACTCTGAGTGATGATGAGATCACGCGGGTTATGGAACGGGTCATATCGAATGTAACCAGATCTTTTTCAGCGTCATTGCGCGAATAAGCTACTGTTCAATTTCGGACCATGGCACATTGACCGAAGAAAACATATACTCGACGCCTCAACAGACCTATCAGAAGGTTGAGCGCGCACTTGACGAGCTTATTTCCAGGATCGAACAAGCTGCGACGTTGATCAGTTCATTGCGAGATAAAAATCGTACACTGACAAAACAGCACGCTAAGGCCCTGGAAACAATACAATACCTGCAAAAACAACTAGCGGAGAAAGAAAAGGAGATCGAAAGAATTCAAGCTGGTGGTTCTTCTGGTACCCAAACAGGCCTTCCGGATGGGGCTGTCATTCTGACCAAAGAGGAGCGCGAGGAACTCGAACAGCGTGTAAACATGCTCTTGGCACGCATCAATGCGCACCTTTGAGGTTGGGCAGCTTCCTCGTGTTACCGAATGGC
>JAJRXL010000352.1 GCA_024276335.1 Bacteroidota bacterium | reverse complement strand
CAAGATCCGCTACCATTTCCTTCGTAATCGCTTTAAAGGGACCATGGGTTGCATGGCACGAAAGGCACAGCGAGTTATTATCATTGTCCGTCGGAATAATGATTGGTTTGCCCTGGCTGTCCTCCTCCTCGACACTCTTCACGATATGATGTTTCTCGGTGTTATGCACGTCATGACAATTGAAACACCGGACCTTCTCATATTTGAAAGTGGGCTTGGGACTGCGATAGAAATCAAAGAACTGCTGGTGATGCTTTTTTGAATTCTTCTTGTCTCCCCAGTATCCACCGCCATCCGAGTAATAGTCTTTCACCATGTCGCCGACTTTCCAGGACGTCAACGCGTCGTCATTGAAAGGAAAGCTGAACGTTCCATTCGGCAGGCTGTGGCCGCGCGAGTGGCACATTCCGCAAAGATTGTTTGCCTCGTCCGGAGTAAGGTCCTCCGGGTTGATGATATTGGTCTTTGAGGGAGCCTTCACGTGCTCACCACCCGGGCCGTGGCAGCGTTCGCATGTCGTGTTAATCTGGTCCAGGTCTCCGTCACCGTCAACGTCAAAGATATTGTTATAGCCTGCATAGGCGGCCTCATCCGCAACCGGGGCGCCCTGCAGGGTCCATTCGCCGTTACTGTCCTTGCTCACGGTCAGGCCGGTCACATGACAACCCGAGCAGCCCTTTGCCATGTTTCGGCTGGACATGGCCGCATCGGCAAGCGTTGACGTCGGGGTGTATATCGGCTTATCATTCGCGTCGTACCACGCATCCGGGTGATAGAGGACGTATTCATGGGTCTTCTCGTTAAACTGGATGGGCGAGATATAATACCCGGCGGATTCCCCCTCCGAGGTTTTTATCTTGACCATGTAACGTTGTTTGTACAGCCCGCTGCCGCCATAAGTCATGTAAACCCGGTGTGCGACATCACCGATCTTTATCTGGTATCCGTTCTGGCTGTCGTAGCTCAATACCGGTGCGTTCGGCTTGTACGGATCAAACGCGCTACTGATCTTGTTGAAGTCCAACCCGTCCTTGAAATCATCAACGCCGTTCTGATCGTAGTCGTTGATAACGCCCTTCAGTTTTTCCATGCTGTGGCTGTCGTCGGGGACGTATGAATAACCGTTGGCGTGCAGGGAGGTGCGCCAGCCGGTTGCATCTCCCAAGGTGGGATTGTTGTGGCACTGAAGACATTTCTCTGGGCCAACATAGGTCTGCGCGTAACACAGTCCAGTCAAAAGGACGAACAATGTCAAACATCGTATATATTTCGTCATGGTACCTCCACTGGATGATGTAAAATGTAAGAAGAAGCGATTAGGCAATTAGGCAATAGGCCTTATTATCATATTGAGAATTTAAGAGAATGTATGCGAAAAAACAACCATTAACCTTAATTAAGATTGTATTAAAGTAAAAAAATAATGGGTTCTTTATTATTTTAAGCATCTTTTAATCCTTATATACTAATAATGACTCGTTGCAGTAATTTCACATTACCACATTTAAGGGTATTTATCGACTCTAACACTAAAATATGAATCAGAAATTTTGCAGACTTGTCTCGAATCATCCAACAAGCTTCCCGAATGATTAACTCTATAAACCTTTTACATAAGAAAATAACATCTTTAGCTTTTAATAAAATGAATTCTTATATTATTGTGAAATAATGGGTTCAGCAGAGGCAATGTTTTTTATACTAAAATACCCTCGGTGATAAAATCAGCTCAAAAGCTACCTTTCTGTACATAAAAGGTTTTTCGTCCTTTCATCATTATGAGGAGATAGTATGAAAACCGAAAAAAATACCGCAGGACTAATAATCGTACTTCTTTTTGCATCAGTTACACTGTTTGCTCAGGCTACCATCACCCCACCTGTTGTCAAAGTCCGCGTTTTGGGAGTCTCACCCCACATGATCAGCGATAGCATCCCCGGTATAGACAGACCCTCAAACGGTTTACCAAATGTTGGAGTTGGAACCAAGGTCTACCTCTACGGCGGTGGAATCCCGTCCAAAAGCACGGAACCCGGTGAATCCGGCAAGTATTTCAAATCAGCAACGTTTTCTTTCACCAGTAAACCGACGGGTTCCAATGCAACAATCATCACGATTGATTCTTTGCGGATGGCTTTCGTTGCCGATATTGAAGGTACATACGTGATCGAGATGACTGCCTCGGATGACAAAAACCAATCGGGGAAGGATCAAATCACAATCAACGCAGCTAAATACGTCGGAGTTGGAGGAATCGTAGGCAAAGCTTCACCTCCTGAATGTTCGGTATGTCATGCCCAGATTGCCGATAAGTGGAAACAAACACCACATGCGACGGCATTCCAAAGGAAGATCAGTGAACCTGGTGGACATTTTAAAGGATACTGTGTGAGCTGCCACCAGGCCGGTTCTACGGATCCCAACGCGAAAGACGATGGGTTCTTGGCTCTCGCCGCCGCTGTTGGATGGAAATTTCCGACTGAATTGAAAGCCGATAACTGGGATAGTCTGAAAATCAACTATCCGGATTTAGCAAAGCGCGCCAACATTCAGTGCGAGAATTGTCATGGCCCGGGAAGCGCACATAATGGGAATACGAAAGATAACAGGATCGCCGAAACCCTGACAGGTCAGCAGTGCATGCAATGCCACGATGCCCCACCGTATCACGTCAAACCCGACGAATACGCGAACTCCATGCATGCCATGTCTCCAGGTATGCCGGGTCGGCCTGAGTACATGAACCGATCAAGCGATTCGAATATCTATAGCGACTGCGCCCGCTGCCACACAACCAATGGATACATCGACGTTGTATTCAAGGGCAAAACATATTCGGAAGCTCCCTACAAGGATGTTGCCGCTGTCGGTTGCCTCGCATGTCATGACCCTCACGATGCGTCAAACGAATTCCAGCTTAGAAAAGATATTACCGAGATTTGTGTTGACTGTCACGCCATTCGTCCAAGCAGTTACAGCGGCCTGCATCATTCCCACCAGGGACCTATGGTGGCCGGTTTTGGCGCACGCGAATTTCCGGGTTACAGTTACAGCAACGGCTCTCATTCAAATATCCCGAACAAATGCGCAACCTGCCACATGTCGGAACCGGCGGACAAGGCATTGCAAACCCTTTTGGGTGGCCATACGTTCAGGGTTGTTTACAACAACGAAACACCGGATGACAAAACGGACGATATCTTAAACACCACTGGTTGCGTGTCGTGTCATACGAGTGGAATGACACTGCTGAAAGTCGAAGAGTCTCAGAAAGAGATCAAGACTCTTCTCGCGGAACTCGCTTCGCTTCTACCGAAGAAATCCGACGGACGAGTAAAATTCCCCGTCGGTCGTGACACAACGGACATGACCCAGATGGAAAAGGATGGCGCGTGGAACTACTATTT